>NZ_CM000955.1:1342523-1642523 GCF_000159695.1 Finegoldia magna ATCC 53516 | reverse complement strand
GTTAAAAGAAAAGCTTGAACAAGAGGGTTATTTTTCAGAATCAACAAAAAAATCTATAACCAAATATCCTAAATCTATAGGGGTAATTACTTCTTCTACGGGAGCTGCCGTGAACGATATATGCAGAACAATCAAGAGAAGATATCCTATTTGTGATATTTTAATATATCATTGTGTTGTTCAAGGTGAACAATCTGCAGAATCTATTATCAAAGGTATTAAATATATGGATGAGCAAAATCTTGATACTATTATAGTAGGAAGAGGCGGCGGAAGTTTTGAGGATCTAAATTCATATAATGATGAAAATCTTTTAAAAACTATTTACAATGCAAAAACTCCTATAATTAGTGCAGTTGGTCATGAAAATGACTTCATGCTTTCTGATTTTGTAGCAGATTTAAGAGCGTCTACTCCAACAGCTGCCGCTGAGCTTGCCACTGCTGATTTTGATGAACTAAAGTACTTTTTACAAGAAAGTTACGCTAAAATTAATAGAATTTTGATAAGAAGATTTGAAGATGAAAATCAAGAATTAGAGTATTATGCTAAGCAATTGGAATTTTTAGGTCCAAAAAATATTATTAAAGAACATATGGATAATCTTCAATTTTTGAAGGATAACTTAAAAAAAGCTTATAGGAAGAATTTACAAGATAAATACAATGAAGAATTAAATATTTATCACAAATTAAGTTTATTGAAACCAGATAAGTTATTATCTTTAGAAATAGAAAAACTAAATAAAATTCGAATAACAATGATTAAGAATTTGATCTCAAATATTAATTACAAAGAATTGATTTTAGATTCATATAAAAATAACCTATTGCATTTGAATCCAAGCACAATTTTAGAGAAGGGATATGCAAAAGTATTAAAGAATAATAAGAGTATTTCTTCTGTTGATGATGTTATGGAAAATGAAAATATTATCTTAATTATGAAAGATGGTAAACTTGATACAACCGTTCAAAACAAGGAGAAATTCAATGAATGAATATAGAGAATATGACGAAGGATTAAAAAGACTAAGTGACATCGTTGAAAAGTTGGAAGACAGAGAGCTAAGTCTTGAAGAAAATATAAAATTATACGAAGAAGGTATGAAGCTTCACAAGAGATTAAGTTCTATTTTGAAAGAACAAGAAGGCAAAATGACTTTGATCAAAGATAACAAAGAAGAAGATTTTCAAATAAACATGCTTTTAAGTGATGATAATGAATAGCCAGGAAATTATAAATTTAATAAATACTTCATTAAAAGAATTAAAATTTTCAGATGATAAAATTGGCGAAGCTATGCGATACACAATTGTTGACGATAGTGCAAAAAGATTAAGGCCACTTTTGTTTTTGTTAACTTATCAAATGTTTAATGAATCAATAACTGAATCTTTAAATTACGCTCTTGCTATAGAATTGATTCACAATTATTCATTGGTGCATGATGATTTAGAATGTATGGATAATGACGAATATAGAAGAGGAAAGTTAACAGTGCATAAAAAATATGGAGAAGATATAGCGGTTTTAGTAGGGGATGCACTTTTAAATTATTCTTTTGAAGTACTATCTGAGTCAATTAAAAATGAATTTGACGCAAAGTGTGCAAATTATATCGTAAAGAAATCAGGTTGTTTTGGCATGATAAAAGGTCAACTTTTGGATATTGACAGTGAGATTTCTGAAAAAAATATTATTGAAATTTATGATAAAAAAACATGTAATTTACTTAAAGCATCTACTGTATCTGCTGGAATTTTAAGTAGGGTTGGCGATAATACATTATTAAAACTAGAAGATTATGCTTTTAATCTAGGAATGGCGTTTCAAATAATTGATGACATTATGGATTATGAGAATGATTTAAAAATTAACAAAAACACATATGTCACTATTTTGGGAAAAGAAAAAGGCATTGATGATGCAAATAAGTATTCTCAAAGAGCTATAGAATGCATTAAAGATATAGACAATTCACAACCTTTAATTGAACTTACAAATAAATTGTTGGGCAGGAAATATTGATATGAGAATCGACTTATATTTGTGTGAAAACAACTTCGCATCTTCTAGAACAAAAGCAAAATCTCTGATTGAGAATGAATTGGTTTATTATAAGGGCAACTTAGTAAAGAAACCATCACTTGAGATAAATTCTGATGAAGTTGAAGTAAAAGAACACACTGAATATGTTGGAAGGGGAGCTCTGAAGCTTTTAAAAGCTTTTGAGGTATTTAATATAGGTAAGCATGATTTGTGCTTAGATATAGGCTCATCTACTGGTGGATTTACTCAGGTTTTATTAAAAAACAATGCAAAGGAAGTTTATGCTATTGATGTTGGCGATAATCAAATGGTTGACGAACTTAGACATGATAGCAGGGTTAAATTATTCGAAAATACAAATTTTCGAAATATTAATGTAGATGAGTATCCGAAATTTGATTTGATAGTATGCGATGTATCTTTTATATCATTGAAAATGATTATTCCAAATGCCGCTAAAATGCTAAAAAATAATGGCGAAATGATATTTTTGATAAAGCCACAGTTTGAATTAAAATCAAAAAATCATATAATTAATAATAAAAAGGAACATTTATCTATAATAAATGATATTAATAATTATCTAAATGATGAAGGATTGTATATTTCTGAGATGACACATAGTCCAATAAAAGGTAAGAGTGGAAATATAGAGTATTTAATCCATATTACAACTTTAGATAATAAAAATATAAAATTCAAAGATGTTGTGGAGACAGCATTTAATAAATTGAGGTAGAAATATGAAAAAATATACAAGACAAAGATTAATTCTAGACTTAATAGAAGAAAATGAAATAAGAACTCAGGAAGAACTTTCTGATTATTTAGAAGCTCATGGAGTTAGAGCTACACAAGCTACTATTTCTAGAGATATAAAAGAATTAAGAATATCAAAAGTCCAAACTAGAGAAGGCGAATATCATTATGCAATAATTGACACTGTACATGATTCATTAAACGAAAGATTAGATAAGATTTTCAGATCTGCAGTGTTGACTATCAAGCATAATGAAGATATGGTAATTATCAAAACAATATCTCACACTGCAACAGTATGTGGTATGGCAATTACAAACGCTAAATTAGATAATATAGCAGGAATTCTAACAGGTAACGACACTATTTATATAACTGTTGAAGATAAGTCTGGATTGGAAAAATTAGTTTCAGAAATCAAATCAATCATCAGGTAATAAAATGTTAAATTCTCTTTATATAGAAAATTTTGCGATAATTGATAAAATCAATGTCGATTTTACAGATGGACTTAATATCATAACTGGTGAAACTGGTTCAGGAAAATCAATTTTGATAGAAGCTTTTGAACTTCTTCTAGGACAAAGATTTAACAAAAGTTTTATTAGAGATTCTTCAAAAAAAACTATTGTTGAAGCGACATTTACAATAACTGATAATTCTAAAATTAAATTTTTAGAAGACATGGGATACGATGTTGAAGATGGAGTAATAATAATTTCAAGAATTGTAGATACTAATTTAAAAAGCATAAATAAATTAAACAATAGATCAATCACGCTTAGCACACTAAATGAATTAATGAGTAAATTTGTTGACATTCATGGACAAAATGGAACTCAATCACTATTGAATAAGGATTTTTATTTAGATTTAATTGATTCATTTGATAAGGAAGAAACTTTTAAAATCAAAACTGAGTTAAGAGAAATTCTTAATCATATTGCAGAATACAAAAAAGCGTATAAGAGTTTTAATATTTCGAATGAAGAAAAGGATAGACAACTCGATATAATAAATTATCAAATTGAAGAAATATCACAAATAGATCTTGAGAACTTAGATGAAGAAGAACTTGAAAATGAGTATAATAAACTATCTAATGTTAATTTGATTAAAAATAATATCGGTGAAATATTAAACATGTATTCAGATGAAAACTACAATGAACAAGATATCAACACTATGTTTAATATTGTTTTAAGCAAAATGGACTCAATCTGTGAGTTTGATAATGAAGTGAATTCTTTTAAGCAAGATTTGGATAAGATTTATTACGAGATGGACGACTTGTTCTTAAGGATTAGTTCATATTCATCAAGCATCTATCAAGATGAGTTCAAATTAAATGATTTAGAAAATAAGATAGCAATAATTACAAATTTAAAGAGAAAATACGGTAAATCTATTGATGATATAATTTCATTTAGACAAAATTTGGAACGTAGACTTAAAGAACTGAATGAAATTACAGAAAATAAAAGAAAATTCAAGGAATTAATTGATTTAGAAAAGAAGAAAGGGCTTGAATTATCAGATAGACTTCATAAAATTAGAAAAGAAATTGTTTCTAAATTAGAAAAATTGATTGTTCAAAATCTAAAAGATTTGAATATGAAACACGCTGATTTTCAGGTCGAATTTGAAAAAATTTCTGATTTCAATGAAAAAGGTTATGATTCATTGGATTTTCTAATTAAAACAAATTTAGGGCAAGAATTAAAACCAATGGCATCTATTGCATCTGGTGGAGAAATTTCACGAATTATGCTCGGATTTAAGTCAGTTATATCAGATTTTGAAGATATCAATACTCTTATTTTTGACGAAATTGATACTGGAATCAGCGGTAGGACGGCATTGGTAGTAGGTGAAAAACTTATTGATTTATCAAAAGATAAGCAAGTGATTTCAATAAGTCATTTACCTCAAATAGCTTCATTGAGCGATAATCACATTTTAATTGAAAAGATTGATTGTAATAACGAAACAAAATCAATTTTAAAAGTATTAACTCCTGAAGAAAAGGTAAATGAAATTTCGAGATTGATCGGTGGAATAAACATAACAGAAACTACAATTGAACAAGCAAAATTAATGATCAATCAAGCAAATGAATTAAAAAATGATAGGAGATAATTATGGATTATGAAGAAAAAACTATAAAGAGTGAAATGATATATGAGGGAAGAATTTTAAACCTTAGATTAGATACTGTTGAACTTCCTAATAGGAAATACTCTAAAAGAGAAATTGTAGAACACGCAAATGCTGTGTGTATAATCGCGGTAAAAGATAATAAATTATTTTTTGTTAGTCAATATAGAAAAGCTATAGACCAACAATTAATGGAATTACCAGCAGGGTTAATTGAACACAATGAAACACCAAAAGACGCGGCGATAAGAGAAATGAGAGAAGAAATAGGTTATAATTGCAAGAATTTAACTTATCTGTTCGACGCTTATTCTTCTCCAGGTTTTAGTGATGAAAAAGTAAGTTTCTTTTTGGCTGAAGAATTATTCAAAGACGAACTAGAAGCTGATGACGATGAATTTTTAAATATAGAACTTATAGAACAGGAAAAATTAATCCAAATGATAGAAGACGGAGCTATTATAGATGGTAAAACAATTATGGGAATTCTATATTTTTTAAGGAATGTGAATAAATGTTAGAAACGATAAATCATTACATTATAATTATATTTGTATTGCTACCAACAATTGTTCTTCATGAACTCGCTCACGGTTATGTTGCATATTGGATGGGCGATAATACGGCAAAGAATATGGGAAGATTAAGCTTCAATCCTATTGATCATATTGATCCATTAGGTGCAATTAGTTTGATTTTATTTAAGTTTGGTTGGGCAAAGCCGGTTCCAATTAATTCATACAATTTTAGAAAAAGACATTTAGGAATGTTCTTGGTTTCAATTGCTGGAGTTACAGTAAATTTAATTTTAGGACTAATATTTTCGTTTTTATATGTTAAATTTTCTCATGTAAATCCTGTAGTTTCAGAAATTTTGAGTCTATTTATTGTGTATAACGTATATTTCGCTGTATTTAACTTAATTCCTGTTCCACCTTTAGATGGTTCCAAGGTTGTAACTGCATTTTTTCCAGGAAAATTTTTAGATTTTATGGCAAAATATGAAAAATACACTTATTTTATATTGCTTATATTAATATTTTCAGGTGTATTAGGTAAAGTTTTAACACCTATAACATCATTTATAATAGATAAATTTTTAAGGTTAGCAATTACACTATGAGTTTAATTATTGAAACTGAAGAATTCAACGGTCCAATGGATCTTTTATTAAACTTGGTTGAAAAAGAAAAAATTGATATAGAAAATGTTGATTTAGCGAAAATTACAAATAAATTCATTGAAGAAGTTGAGAATTTGAAAAATCACTCTACTAAAGATTTGACTGATTTCATTTACTTAGCTTCTACTTTGTTATATATAAAATCAAAAAAATTATTGCCAAAAAATGATTTTGATGAAGATGATCAAATAGATGAAGATTTGATTAAACAACGATTAATAGAATATAAAAAATTTAAAGAAATTTCTAAACAATTGATTGAATTAGAGAACATCTCTTCGAAGCATTTTAGGAAAATTCAAGAGGATTTGTCGGCTTACCAATCCGAAAAAGAAAATTTGATTGTTCCAGATGTTAATTTATTATCTGAAACTTTGTTAGAAATATTAAATAGAGAAGATAATAGAATTGTAATTGAAGAAACAGAAATTATTGAAGCAGAAGAATATAAGATTGAAGATTGTATTGAAGATATATTGTGGAAGGTAGAAAAAAATAGAACATATAGTTTTTCATCTTTTTTATCAAAAAAGAGCAATAGAAATGAAGTTATATCTGTTTTTCTAGCTTTACTAGAATTATTAAAATCAAACATATTAAAAGTTGTAAAAAATGAGGATAATATGGAAATATTAATGAGGTAATTATGGAAGATAAAATTATTCGAAATAAAATTGAATCTTTACTTTTCTTATGGGGTGAACCATTAGATATTTCTTCAATATCTGAAGCCATAAACCTTGGCAAAAAAGAAACTAGAAATATGCTCGATGATTTAATTAAAGAATACGAATATAGAAACACTTCTCTGGAAATCAGATGCATCAACGATAGCTACCAAATTCAAACGAAAAAAGAATACTACGAATTTTTAAAAGAAATTTTTGTGAAAAATAAAAACACAAGATTAACTAATACCACAATGGAAGTTTTATCGATTATAGCTTACAAACAACCTATAACCAGAATTGAAATAGATGAAATAAGAGGAGTAAAATCTAGTTCATCAATTGACACTTTAACCAAAAAAAATCTAATAAAAGAAGTCGGAAGACTTGATAAAATAGGGAAACCTATATTATATGGTACTACGGATGAGTTTTTGTATTATTTCAATATTAATTCTTTGGAAGATCTTCCCAAATTAAACGAAATAGAAAAACTTATTAAGGAAAAAGAAAATGAGAATAAATAAGTTCATCGCGCAAAGTGGATATTGTTCTAGAAGAAAGGCCGATGAACTAATCAAAAACTCAAAAGTTTGTGTCAATGGGACAATACTTCTAGATTTATCATATCAAGTAAATGATAGTGATATTGTTGAAGTAGAAGGCAAGAAAATTAGCAAAAAAGAAGAAAAAATATATATTGCTATAAACAAACCTATCGGATATACCTCTACAGTTAAAGATAAATTCGCTGATAAAAAAGTTGTGGATTTAATTAAATTTAAGACTAGGGTTTATCCAGTTGGTCGTTTGGATAAGGATTCTCATGGATTATTAATTTTAACGAATGATGGTGAGTTAACCTATGAGCTAACTCATCCTAAATTTGAGCATAAAAAAGTTTATGAGGTTTTAGTCAAAGGGAGACCAACTAAAGATAAAATACAGGAATTAAAAAATGGAATAGTCTTAGACGGCTATAAATTAAAAAAATCAAGTATAGAATTTATTGCAAATGTAAAAGATAATACAAAGTATATGGTAACTATTTATGAAGGCAGAAACAGACAAATCAGAAAAATGTTTGATTATATAAATCATCCGGTTTTGGATTTAAAAAGAGTTCAAATTGGTTATTACAAAATGGAAGATAATTTAAAAAGTGGAGAATACGTACTGTTAAAAAATGAAGATTTGGATTTAATAAGAGGTAAATATGATAGAAGTAAGACTTGCAAATAACAAAGACGAAAAAATTTTAAAAAAATTTAACCTAAATATGGAAGGAATCGTGGGGAATTTTTGCTTTTTATATATTGACGACTTAAAACCAAAAGGATATTCTCTGATTAGGACAGAAGGTACAATAGCAAATATATCAGATTTTAAATTAGAAGAGGATGATTCTAGTAAGTTGTTTTTCCTAAAAAGTATAGGAATGAATTTGAGAGATTTTGGTATTGAAGAGTTTGATGATAATAATGGGTTAGTAAAATCATTTTTTTCAAATCAGGGTAAGATAGATTTTAATTTACTTTTTAAAGGAAGTTGCAATGATTTATAATAACACGAAAACATTAGTCGAATCATTGATGAAAGAAAAAGTGTCGACTTCAAAAATTTGTTTAGATATGACATTTGGAAACGGGAATGATTCATATAAAATGCTTTCTATAAACGAAAATATAGAAGTTTATGGATTTGATGTTCAAAAAAGTTGTATCGATAATGCTAGAAAAATTGATAATTTAAAAGTTATTAATGATTCTCATTTAAATTTTGAAAAATATACTAATGAAAAAATTGATTTTGCAGTGTTTAATTTAGGATACCTTCCAGGTGGAGATAAAAATATTACAACTGATTATGACACTGTAATTAAAGCTTTAGATAAACTTTTGAAAGTACTTAACATAGAAGGTCAAATTGTAATTACTTTTTATCCTGGACATAAG
This sequence comes from Finegoldia magna ATCC 53516, assembly GCF_000159695.1. Lineage (NCBI taxonomy): Bacteria > Bacillati > Bacillota > Tissierellia > Tissierellales > Peptoniphilaceae > Finegoldia > Finegoldia magna. The sequence continues at coordinate 1,633,749 of NZ_CM000955.1, read as the reverse complement.
CCAGGATTTGAAGAGAGCATAAACATAATTGAATTCCTAAAAAAATTAAACCAAAAAGAATTCAACGTTATTAGATACGATTTTATAAATCAAATAAACAATCCCCCTTTTGTTTGCTTAATTGAAAGGATTAAATAATGAATGTAGCGATAATAGGAGCAGGTGCAGCAGGATTAATGGCTGCAAGCTTCATTAAGGACGAATATGAAATTCATATTTTTGATCATAATGAAAAAATAGGTAAGAAGTTGTTTATTACCGGAAAAGGAAGATGTAACATTACCAATTCTTGTGAAATACAAGATTTGATTGAAAATATTAATACAAATAAATATTTTTGTTATAGCCCATTTTATGACTTTACTAACGAACAAGTCATAAATTTTTTTAATTCAAATGGTCTTAAAACAAAAGTAGAACGTGGAAATAGAGTTTTCCCACAAAGTGATAAATCATCAGATGTGATAAAAGTATTTGAAAAAATTTTGAAAGATAATAATGTAAACTTACACTTAAATGAAAAGGTGAACAAAATCTATAAATCGACCAAATTTTATCTGACTACAAGAAGTAATGAATATGCATTCGATAAAGTAATCATAGCTTGTGGTGGTAAATCATATCCAAATACAGGCTCAGATGGATCACTTTACAATCAAATAACTAAGCTAGGTCACACTATTCATGAAATGAAGCCTGGTTTAAGTGCAATTATTTTAAAAGAAAATGTAGAAGAATTAGAAGGTGTTAGTCTTAAAAACGTCGGATTAAAATGTTATTTGAATAAGAAATTGATATTCAACGAAATAGGTGAAATGATTTTTACAAGAAAAGGAATATCAGGTCCTTTGGTACTTACTTTATCAAGTATTTTATGCAACAAAAATGGAGATATTAAAATATCAATAGACTTGAAGCCAGGATTGACAGATCAAAAACTTGATGATAGGATTTTAAGAGATTTCAGCGAAAATCAAAATAAAACTATTGAAAATGCCATAAGTAAAATAACGATAAAAAAATTGATACTCCCAATTTTAAAATCTGCAAATATAAATCCAAATAAAAAGGTAAATGAAATAACAAAATCTGAACGTGATAATTTAAGAAGAACTTTGAAAAGTTTTGATTTTACTTATGTATCAAATGAAAAGCTTGATTATGCAATTATTAGTGTGGGAGGGGTCGATGTAAATGAGATTGATCCAAGCACAATGGAATCTAAACTTGTAAAAGATTTGTATTTTTGTGGAGAAATTATTGATGTTGATGGTTTTACTGGAGGATTTAACTTACAATTTGCTTTTTCAACAGGTTATTTAGCGGGGATAAATATATGAAAAAAATCAAATACGAAAATGAATCAAAATTTTACGATGATATTAATGACTATATCAAAGACAAGAATTTTGATATATTATTGATATCTACGCCTAAAGTTATGAAGGAAAATTTCAACGATAGATTAATTAAAACGAATAAAAATATTTTAATTTCATCTAGAATGCTCAGAAAAAATGACGATGACAATGTGTATATTGAATTGATTAATAATGACGTATATTCTGTTACAGTAGATGGACCTAGTGGATCTGGTAAATCAACAGTATGTAAATTGATCTCAGATATATTAAACATTGAGTATTTGGATACGGGATCAATGTATCGTTCTCTTGCTTATTTTTGTTTGAAAGAAAATGTCAATTTGGAAGACGAACAAGAAGTTATGCAAGTATTGAACAGCTTAGATATAACATTTGAATTATCCAAAATTAAAGTAAACGGAGAATTCTTGAATGATAAAATAAGAACTAATGATGTATCAATGGCTGCATCAAAGGTTTCAACATATTATTCTGTAAGGGAAAAATTAGTTGAAATTCAAAGACAGATTGCGAGTGACAAAGCGATTATTCTTGACGGAAGAGATGCTGGTACTAACATACTAAAGAACGCTGATTACAAGTTTTATTTGGATGCATCACCAGAAGTAAGAGCAAAAAGAAGATTTGACGAACAAAAAGACGATTCATCTTATGAAACGATTCTAAAAGACATCAAATTAAGAGATGAACAGGATAAGAACAGAAAATATGCTCCGTTGAGACAAGCAGAAGATGCTATTCTCATCAATTCTGATGATATGAATATTGATGAAGTTGTTGAAAAAATAATAGAGATAATTAGAGGTAGAAATGTTTTATAGGTTTGCAAGATTTTTATTGAAAATAATATTTAAAATAAGATACAGATTAGTTGTTCATGGAAATACGAATCTACCTGAAACTCCTTTAATTATTTGTGCCAATCACATTAATTTATGGGATCCAATTTTATTAGCGATAATTTTTGATAGACCGATACGATTTATGGCAAAAAAAGAATTATTTGAAAATAAATTTTTAGGCTTTTTACTGGAAAAATTTGGAGCTTTTCCTGTTGATAGAGATAACGTGAATATAAAAACGATAAAAGATGCTATCAAGCTTGTAAAAGACAACGAAGTTTTGGGAATATTTCCTGAAGGAACAAGAGTAAAAACAGTAAGTGAAGAAAATATGAAAACAGGAGTTGCTATGATTGCGTCAAGAGCAGGAGCAGATGTTATCCCTGTATTCATAAATTCTGATTATAAGTTCAGATCAAAAGTAGAAGTATTTGTAAGAGACAAAATAGCTATATCAAGCTTTGATGATATTTCAAAAGATATGAGAAACAAAGAAATAACTAAAGCTATTTACGAAAATATTTACAAGGTGAACTGATGAATATAATAGTACAACAAAATGCAGGGTTTTGTTATGGAGTTAAAAGAGCAATAGAAATAATTGAAAATGACCCATCAGAGTTAAAGTATACTTTGGGTCAGCTAATCCATAACGAACAAGAATGTAAAAGATTAGAAGCTCTAGGTATAAAACAGATAGATGATTATACTCAAGCTGAGAAAGGCTCCACGATTTTTATTAGATCTCACGGAGCAACATTAAAATTAAAAGAAGAAATAAAAAATAATGGATACAAATTAGTAGATTTAACTTGCCCATCACTATTAAAAATTTATGAAAAAATAAATAAGAAACACGAAGAAGGTTACAAGATTGTTATTATTGGAGATCCTAATCATCCGGAGATTATAGCGATGAAAGGACAAGTTGAAAATAATGTTGAAGTTGTTAACTCAATTGATGAGGCGAAAAAAATAAAAGGTGAAAAATTATATGTAATTTCACAAACTACTAATTTAAAGAGGAAATTTTTGGGAATTTCTGATATAATAGTAAGAGGTAATACTAACGTTGTGATAGATAATACTATTTGTGGGGCTACAAAAAGCCGACAAATGGCTTGTTTAGAGCTTTCTAAGAATGTCGATTGTATGATTGTGATTGGTGGCTTAAATAGTTCTAACACAAATAAATTGTATGAAATTGCAAAACAAAATTGCAAAAAAGTTTTAAGAATTGAAACATACAAGGATATTTGTATCGATGATAGTATTATTGAATCTAAATTATTAGGTATTACAGCTGGTGCGTCCACACCGGCTTGGATTATTGAGGAGGTTGTAAATTTAATGGATAATTACAGCAAGGATTTTATGGAACAAGTAGAAGAAAGCATGAATAAGATTTACCCAAAAGAAATCGTAAAGGGTGAAGTTATTTATGTAACAGATGATGAAGTCATGGTTAATATTGGCTATAAGGCTGATGGTATTATTAAACTAGACGAATTATCAACAGAAGAAGGTAAATTACCTAAGGATTTGTACAAACAAGGCGACGAAATCGAAGTTTACGTTATTAAGCTAGATGACGGAGAAGGAAATGTTGTACTTTCTACAAAAAGAGTTGAAGGAATTAAAAACTGGAAGAATTTAGTTTCTAGTTTCGACAATGATTCAACTGTAGAAGCAAAAGTTACACAAGTAGTAAAAGGCGGCTTAATAGCTACAATTGATAATGTAAGAGCTTTTATACCAGGTTCTCAAGTAACTACTCACTTTGTAAAAGATTTATCTAAATATGTAGGAGAAACTTTGGTATGTAAAGTTTTGAATATAGATGAAAAGAAGAGACGTTTAGTTTTATCTCACAGAGCTGTTGTAGAAGCAGAACAAAAAGAAATCGAAGATAAAGCTTGGGAAAACATAACTGTTGGCGAAACAATTACTGGTAAAGTACAAAGATTAACAGACTTTGGTGCATTTATCGATTTAGGTGGAGTAGATGGTTTACTTCATATTTCAGATATTTCTTGGAATAGAATTGAGTCACCAGAAGATGTTTTAAAAGTTGGAGATGAAATCGAAACTTTAGTTCTTAAAGCTAACAGAGAAAAGAATAGAATCTCACTTGGCTTGAAACAATTACAACAAAAACCATTTGACGCTTTCGTTGAAAATAATCACGAAGGAGATGTTATTGAAGGCGAAGTTGTAAACTTAGTTGACTTTGGTGCTTTTGTTAAATTAGCTGAAGGAATTGAAGGCTTAGTTCACGTTTCTGAAATTTCAAATGAACACGTTGACAAACCATCAGATGAATTAAATATTGGTGATACAGTTAAAGTTAAGATCTTAGAAATCAATCCTGAAAAGAAGAGAATAGCTTTAAGTATGAAAGCTTTATTACCAAAACCTGAAAAACCAGAAAGAAAACCAAGACCTAAAAAAGTTAAACCTAAAAAAGTAGAAACTAAACCAGAATCAAGTGAAGAAACTTTGATTAACAGTGATTTAGGTGCATTATTAGATTTAAAATTAAAAGAAATCGAAGAAGAAAACTAAAATCTACTTTAAATCCAAAAAGCCAAACAGGTGTTTGGCTTTTTTTAATGTATTTATGAATTATACACCGTGTTTTGGGGTATATAAAACATATAGATTAGGGTGTGATTTAGTATGAATGTAGATTTTAAATTATATGAAAATTATTATAGTGAATTTGCCACAAAATCAAATGAAGCTGAAAGAATTAATTTTGAACCAAATGATAATTTAAGAAATCCGTTTCAAATTGACAGAGATAGAATTATTCACTCAAAATCTTTTAGAAGACTTAAGCATAAGACACAAGTATACTTAAATCCTGAAAAAGACCATTATAGAACGAGGTTAACACATACACTAGAGGTTACCCAAATAGCTAGGACTATTGCAAGGTGTTTGCGTTTAAATGAAGATTTAGTGGAAGCAATAGGCTTGGGACATGATTTGGGACATACACCTTTTGGGCATGTCGGTGAAAAGATTTTAGATAAACTCAATCCAAAAGGATTCAAACACTATAAACAATCCATTAATGTTGTCCAATATTTAGAACATTCAAGTTATAGAATAGGTCTTAATCTAACGAAACAAACACTAGATGGAATAGTGAATCATTCAGGTAGCAATAAGGCAAATACATTAGAAGGGAAAATTATCAAATTTTCCGATAGAATTGCTTATATTAATCACGATATTGATGATTCTATAAGATCAAATATTATAAAAAATAGTGATCTACCAGTAGAAATTACAGATGAACTAGGAGATAGAGGGTCAAAAAGAATTAATTTTTTGGTTAATGATTTGGTTGATAATAGTTTTGGAAAGAATCACATTGAAATGTCTGATAAAACTTATAAACTAATGGAAGAATTGCGATCATTTATGTTTAACAATGTTTATTTTAACGATATTGTAAGAAAAGATGATAAAAAAGTAGAATACGTACTAAGTAATTTATACAGCTACTATTTAGAAGATATTAGTAGATTACCAAAATCACACACAGATATTTATAATAATATTGAGTTACAAGATAAAACAGAAGATGATATAGTTACAGATTATATTGCTGGTATGACTGATTCATTTGCAAGAAGAACTTTTAAGGAGATTTTCATACCAGATTCTTGGAGCATATAAAGATGGGATGATAAGATGGGATTTATACCACAAGATAAAATTGATGAGATAAAAAGTGTTGCTGACATAGTTTCTGTAATTGGAGATTATGTTGAATTGAAAAGGGCTGGTTCTAATTATGTTGGTTTATGTCCATTTCACAATGAGAAGACACCGTCTTTTAGCGTATCTCCATCAAAAGGAATTTTTCATTGCTTTGGCTGTGGTGTTGGTGGCGATGTTATTTCTTTTATAATGCAAAAAGAGGGCTTATCATATCCTGAAGCTATCAAATTTTTGGCAGATAAGTTGGGTATTTTAGTCGAAACAAATGAAGTCAATAAGGAAAAATACGAACACCGTAAAAAATTATTTGAAATTAATAATGAAGCCAAATTATTTTATTACAAAAATTTATTGATAAACGACATTCCAAAGGAATATATAAAGAAAAGAAATCTCAATAATAATTTGATTAATAAGTTTATAATCGGTTATGCTGATGGGAAAAATAGTCTTTATCGTCATTTACTACAAAAAGGATATCAAAAAGATGATATAATAGAAGTTGGCCTCATAAATCAGGATGAAAAAGGGAATGTATATGATAAGTTTCGAAATAGGTTAATGTTTCCGATTATAGATATAAGAGGCAATGTTATCGGCTTTGGAGGAAGGGCTCTTGCAGAAGCGAGGGCAAAATATTTGAACTCTCCTCAGAGCTTAGCTTACGATAAGAGTAAAAATGTTTATGGAGTTTCCAATTTAAAAAATTCTACTAAAGTTGGTAAGATTATATTGGTTGAAGGATATATGGATGTTATCTCATTGACAAATTATGGATTTGACTATGCAATTGCTTCATTAGGTACTTCTCTAACACATGATCAAGCAAAATTAATCAAGAGATATTGTAAGAATATTTATATATGTTATGATGGTGACTCAGCGGGTCAAAACGCAACATCACGTGCTATAGAAATATTTAAAGAGCAGGATATTAGTCCTAACATTATTGTCATACCTGATAATATGGATCCTGATGATTATATTAAACAATACGGAAATGAAAGTTTTAATAGGTTAATAGATAACGCAATGGATAGTGTTATTTATGAATATAAGAAAATACTTCAAAAATACGATATTAATGATGTAAAAGAAAAAATACAACTTATAGATGATTTGACAACTTTATTATCAAAATTAGATAGGGAAGTCATTAGGGATGAATATATTAAGAAATTTTCTGATGATTTAAACATAGAATACGTGAGTTTGAAAAAAGATGTCTATAATAAGCTGAAAGAAACTAAGCCTAACGTGAATTTTCATAATGAGAGAACTGAAGATAATCAAAATACAGAAAAAGATAGTATTAATAATCAAGAAAAAATAACTGCAATTGATATAATGACAATTGCTTGTTTTCATAAAGATATATACTATGATTTAAAAGAAGAATTCTCAAAATTCAAAACTAAAATCAGTTCTTATAATAATTTTATGGAGTTTGTAGATTTTTATTATTCTAAAAATAATGAAAATCAAATTGATGAAAAAGCGGCTAGAGATTATTTCAAAAACGATATTCAAATGGATCGAACTATCGATTATTTATATCAGAAATCTAGATATTCAATTAATATTAATAATATTGGTAGAGTTGTATTGGAGATTAAAAAATACCTAATGACTCAAGAAAAAGATAATATTAAATCTCAGCTAGATCTAATGCAATCAGTAGAATTTAATGAAAAGATTAATAAAGAGTATAATGAAATTTTGAATAAAATCTTAGAAATTAATAGACAAATTAAAGAGTACAAATAGTCAGAAAGGAGTTTTTTTATGTCAGAAGAAAACTTGGATGTTGAACAAATAAAAAAAGATGCATTAAACCAATTAATAGAGATAGGTAATGAGAATGATGGCATAGTAACTATCAAAGACTTCAAAAATATTGATGATATTTCTTGCCTTGATGAAGATGATATAGAAGATATAAGAAATTTGTTAATTGAAAATAATATTGAAATTTTTGAAAGTAATGATGAAATAGAAAAGAAATCATCTTCAAAGGATGATGACAATGACGATATCGAAGATGACGAATCTATTGATGATGAAGACGATGACGATATTAAAGATGACAAAAAAATCATCGAAGATGTTTCTGATATTAAAGGAATTAACGTTGACGACCCAGTAAAAATGTATTTAAAAGAAATCGGAAAAATTCCTTTGTTATCAGCTGAAGAAGAAGTCAAATTAGCACAAGAAATGGAAAATGGCTCTAAGAGAGCAAAGAAAAAGTTAGCAGAAGCAAACTTACGTTTGGTTGTAAGTATTGCTAAAAGATACGTTGGACGTGGAATGAGCTTTTTGGATTTGATTCAAGAAGGTAATCTTGGTCTTATGAAAGCAGTTGATAAATTTGACTATACAAGAGGATTCAAATTCTCGACATACGCTACTTGGTGGATCAGACAAGCTATTACAAGAGCAATTGCTGACCAAGCTAGAACAATAAGAATTCCTGTACACATGGTGGAAACTATTAATAGACTTGTTAGAATTGAAAGACAATTATTACAAGATTTGGGAAGAGACCCTACAAATGAAGAAATAGCAAAAGAAATGGGAATTGAAGTAGAAAAGGTTAGAGAAGTCAGAAAAATTGCTCAAGAACCTGTAAGTTTGGAAACACCTATTGGTGAAGAAGAGGACAGTCATTTGGGAGATTTTATTGAGGATGACACTGCAATCGCTCCAGATGAAGCTGCAAACTTTACAATGCTTAGAGAAGAATTAGAAGGCATTTTAAACACTTTAAATGAAAGAGAAAGAAAAGTATTAGCATTAAGATTTGGACTTGTTGATGGTACTCCTAGAACACTTGAAGAGGTTGGCAAGGACTTTGATGTGACTAGAGAAAGAATTAGACAAATAGAAGCAAAAGCTTTGAGAAAATTAAAACATCCATCTAGAAGTCAAAAATTAAAGGATTTTTTGGAATAAAATGAAAAAACTTAGGCTTGAAGAAATAATTAACTTAGTAGATGATAATTCAATAGTTGCTGATATAGGAACAGATCATGGAATTGTTCCGTATGAATTAATAAAGTCAAATAAAGCAAAGAAAGTGATCGCATCGGATATTAGCGAAAAATCATTAGATAAATTAAGAGAAAAATTAGATTATCTTGATGAACCGGAAAAAATAATACTAAATGTATCTGATGGTTTGGATGATTTGAATGAATATCAAGTTGACACGATAATAATTTCAGGAATGGGAGGAAATTTAATCGCTGATATTCTTGGAAAAAATATCGATGTAGCTAAAAGTGCAAATTGCTTAATCTTAGGAGCAAATAATTCGCTTTCAGTATTAAGAAAATTTTTACATGATAATTCGTTTGAAATTATCGAAGAAGTTGATTTATTTGAAAATGACAAATATTATCAAATATTAAAAATTAAAGTCGGTAAACAATTATTCTTAAATGAATATGAGTATGAATTTGGAGAATTTTTAATAGATAATAGATCTGAAAATTTGAAGCAATATATAAAACAACAGATAGATAATAAGAAAACAATATTATCGAATATTTCAGAAAAAGAATCTGACAATGTTAAAAATGCTGTTGATAATATCAATGAAGAAATACAAGAACTTGAGAAAGTGTTGATTAAAATTGAAGCTTAAAGATTTTATAAATTGGTATGAAAAATTAGTTCCATTAGAACTTCAAGAAGATTTTGATAATAGTGGTCTACAATTTGGTAATCTAGATAAAGAAATAAAAAAGATTTTCATTTCACTAGATCTAGATGATAATTGTTTGAATAGAGCTATTAAAGAGAAGTATGATTTGATATTTACACATCATCCAGTCATTTTTCATCCATTAAAAAATATTATAGAACAAGATAATAGTGTAAATACACGATTAATTAATGCGATAAGAAATGATATTTGCATTTATTCATCGCATACTAATTTAGATAGTGTCGAATTTGGAGTCAGTGATGCGTTAGCTAAACAATTGCGTTTGATTAATACGAAATTTTTAGATTCTCATAAAAATAATACAGGATATGGGAAATATGCTGATATTGATGAGATTTTTGCCGAGGATTTTATTTATGATTTGAAAAACAAATTAAATCTTGAAAATGTAATTGTTTACGGTAATACAAATCGAAAGATTAAAAGAATAGCGGTATTAGGTGGAAGTGGTGGACACTTCATTCAAAATTGTATTGATAATAATTGTGATGTATTTGTATCTTCTGAATTTAAATATGATGAACAGATAGATGCACAAGATAATAATCTTGTACTAATAGATATTGGCCACTATGAATCAGAAAAATTCATTCTGGAACCTTTACGACAAACTATTCAAAAATCTTTTCCAGAAATAAAAATTGATGTTAATTATTTAGAAAAACCAACTAGAAAAATTTTCTAATTGTGTTATAATGTTATGGTGACTAAATCAGATAATCGCATGAATTCATGAGGAAAGTCCGTGCACTATAGAGCGAGGATGCTGGATAACGTCCAGTGGGGGCGACCCTAAGGCTAGTGCAACAGAGATATACCGCCATTTAATGGTAAGGGTGGAAAGGTAGGGTAAGAGCCTACCAGCATAAAGGTGACTTTATGGCTATGTAAACCCCATTCAGTGCAAAATCAAATAGGATTAAAGACGGCTGCTCGTCGTCTCCGGTAGGTAGATTGCTTGAACTAATTGGTAACAATTAGTCTAGATAGATGATTATCAAATACAGAACACGGCTTATAGATTTGGTCATAAAAAAAGATTGGTAGCAATACTGTTACCAATCTTTTTTTATTTTACAATTATATCGTCATTAAAAGAAATCATCATTACTGTACCTAAGTTTAGTTTTGAATTAACTGATATATCAGCACCGATAATATCAGCGTAGTTTTTTACAATTGATAAACCTAGTCCGTAACCATTTTCTTTTGTGTTTCTGCAATCATCAACTCTGTAAAATCTTTCGAAAATTTTCGGCTTATTTTCTTCACTAATACCTATTCCAGTATCTTTTACGGAGATAACAATTTTTCTGTTGATATGTCTAGCTCTTAATAATACTGAATCATTTTTCTGACAAGCTTTAAGTGCATTAGATAATAAGTTAATGATAATATTAGCTAACTTTTCTTTGTCAGTATGAATATCCAAATCCTCAGAAATTTCCATATCAAATAAAACTCCAGCCTTATCATATTGGGTTTTCATAGATTTAAATATTTCATTTAAAAATTCAGATAAATTAAAATCAGTAGGATTATAAATAGTTTCTGGAGTTGATTTCTTAAATGTATTATTAAGCTGATTAATTAAGCTAGTCAATCTATCAATTTCTACAAGAAGAGTACTTACATTTTCTTCATTAGGTTCCATAATTCCGTCTTGAATCAATTCCAAATTTACTCTCAAGTTAGTCAATGGAGTCCTTAATTCATGGCTAATATTTTGTGCATATTGTTTTCTATTAAATTCCTGAGATTTTAAAGAATTTGCCATGTAATTAATATTTTGTGATAATTGATTTACTTCAACTATATTGCTTTTTATAATTGGTAGAATATAGTTTTGCTTCCTTATATTGACTGTAGCTTGAGTTAATTCTTCAATAGGGTTAGTCACTTTTCTTGAAAGGAAAATTGATATTATCAAACTTGTAAAGTATGATAAAAATGTGGATAAAATTATTAATCTTAACAAGTTTGTTATAAATAATTCTCCTCTTTGTTTGAAATTATTATTAATCCTATAAATATATTTGATATGACCTAACTTTTTGTTATTTTCATCATAGACATCTCTGACTACGGTGTTATACAGCGAAGTTTTCTTAGCAAGTTCAAATCCTTCTTTAAAAGAATATAATTCCTTATCGTTATTGTCATAAAAAATAACATCAAGATCTAATTCGCTCAAATACCACATGTACTTATCAATACTTTTTATACTAAGTCCTCGCTGTTGATCTAAAAATAAGTTTTTAGTTAGCTGCTCAATTTTATTTTGTCTATTTAGTTCTTCATTGTTAACAAAATTTCTGAACGATAATTGAAAAATGAATACTGCAATTAATGACAATAACATGATAGGAAATATAATAGCTCTTAAAAACTCATATAATATTTCCGACTTAAGCTTCATCGTATACACCTAACTTATAGCCGACGCCATAAATTGTTTTAATATAACGAGGTTTTTTTGGATTATCTTCAATTTTATGTCTAATATTCTTAATGTGAGTATCTATAGCTCTATCAAATGCCTCATAATCATAACCAAATGATAATTCAATTATTTCATCTCTAGTAAAAATTTTGTTAGGATTCGAAAATAAAGTTTTAATTATTTGAAATTCATTACTTGTAAGATTAATACTTTCTCCATCTTTAATAAATGTGTTATCATCAAAAGAAATACTTACACGTCCATTATCAAAATAAATTTTTTCTGATTTTGGAAGACCAAGTTTTTCAACTCTTCTGAGAATAGTTTTTACTTTTTGGACTAATATTTTTAAACTGAAAGGTTTAGTAATATAATCGTCAGCTCCAAGTTTTAAACCTTCTAATATTTCGGATTCATCTATTTTAGCTGTAACCATTATTACTGGAGTTTCAGTTCTTGATCTAATTATTTCCATTACCTTTTCACCACTGACTTTTGGCAACATTAAGTCTAAAATAATTAATGAATAATCAGTTGTATTAATCATATCAATTGCTTCTTGTCCATCAAATGCTTGATCAACTTCAAATCCTTCAACTTCTAAGTATTTTTTTTCTGCGTTTGATATGTTTTTCTCATCTTCAACAATTAAAATTTTTATGTCGGTCAAATTTTCTTTAAACAATTACAAAACCTCCATTTGGACTTAATATTTGTCCAGTCATAAATGAATTTTTATCAGATATTAAAAATTCTACAAGATTTGCAATATCTTCAGGTGTTCCAAGTCTTCCCATAGGAGTGTCTTCTATAACGTAATCTAAATCATCTCTTGAGATATTGTCTAACATAGGGGTATCTATAGCTCCGGGTGCGATAGCATTTATTTTAATGTTGCTGTATCCAAATTCTTTAGCTAAAGATTTTGTAAGACCTATTATTGCAGCTTTTGTTGCTGAGTAACAAGATTCCATCGAACCACCGATCATTCCCCAAATTGAAGAAATATTAATAATATTTCCTTCCTTATTATCTAACATATCTTCCAATGCTAATTTAGACATATGATAAGTTCCGTGTACATTAACATCGAACATATTATACCAATCATCAACCTTTATATCTTGAAATTGGTTAACAATAGATATTCCAGCGTTGTTAATCAATATGTCAACACATCTAAATTTATTTCTGATGAATTCGAACATTTTTTCACACTCATCAAATTTTCTTAAATCACATTTATAAGCTATTGCATCTATGCCTTTATTTCTAATATTTTCAACGATTTGTTTTGCTTTTTCTTCATTATTAAAATAGTGCACCACGATTCTGTATTCTGGATGATTTTCTAACATTTTACAAATCCCTTCTCCAATACCACCGCTAGCACCAGTTATTAAAATTGTCTTCATTTTTTCTCCTTGTAACTGATTATATTATAACATATAGGCAAATTAACAAGTCAAAATGTTTATGATATAATATTAAAACATGTTAAAATATATTTGAGTATAGGATTTGATAATAAGTGAGAGTTTTAGGAATTGATCCTGGTATAGCAATCGTTGGATATTCTATATTGGATTATGATAATAACAAAATAAAATGTCTTGAATATGGTTGCATCACAACAAGTTCAAAATCACCATTACCTGACAGATTATCATTTATTTACAATGAAATGAACAAAATTATCGATGAATTTCAACCGGAAGATTGTGCATTTGAAGAATTGTTTTTCAATAAAAACGTAAAGACAGCAATAACGGTCTCTCAAGCAAGAGGAGTAGAAATTCTAAGCTGTATCAATAAGAATTTAAATCTTTACGAATATACACCTCTTCAAATTAAACAAGCGGTTGTAGGATATGGAAGAGCGGATAAAAGGCAAGTACAAGAAACTGTCAAAACAATTTTAAAATTTAACGATATACCTAAACCTGATGATGCTGCAGATGCTGTAGCTGTGGCTTTGTGTCATATTTTTGGAAGTAAATTTAAATATTTAAATGAAATGAAATAGGAGATAATATGTATTCGTATATTATTGGAGTTATTACAGAAGTTCATGAAAATTACATAGTATTAGAAAACAACAAAATTGGTTATAAAGTATTCATAACTGATTTTTTTAGGGATAATGTCAGTGCATTTGATGAATACAAAGTATATACCGAATTTGTTGAAAGAGAAGATGCAAGTATTTTGTACGGATTTTCATCTCAAAAAGAAAGAGACTTATTTAACTTGTTAACAGATGTAACATCTATTGGTCCAAAATATGCAATGAATATACTATCAACTATGACAGTTGATGAATGCAAGACTGCTATTATTACTGACGATATTAAACTTCTGACACAAGCACCAGGCGTTGGCAAAAAAACCGCATCAAGGATAATTTTAGAGCTAAAAGAAAAAATCGAAAAAGATTTCGTACCGTCAGAAAAACCTGTTACAAAAGAAGTTAAAAAATCTAGTGATTCAGAATTTGCAAGAGAAGCATTGTTACAACTTGGTTATTTCAAAAATGATGTAGATGCGTTTATCGAAAACACTGATATTTCTGGATTATCAATTGAAGATATAATGAAAAAAGCTATGAAAAGCTTGGATAGTAGTAGGTAGGTGAGAAAATGGAAGATAAGAACGATAGGATTGTTGGAGCATCTTTTACAAAAACTGACGAAGATATCGACTTTAATTTAAGACCAAAGTGGATGAGCGATTATATCGGTCAAGATAAAGTCAAAAAGAAATTGTCAATTTTTATTGAAGCTGCAAAGAATAGAAACGAACCATTGGATCACGCTTTGTTATATGGGCCACCGGGATTAGGTAAAACTACTTTAGCACACATTATTGCAAATGAAATGGGAGTTAATCTAAGAGTTACTAGTGGACCTGCAATTGAAAAGCCTTCTGATTTAGCAAGTATTCTTACAAATTTACAAAAAGATGATGTCTTGTTTATAGATGAAATCCACAGAATTAATCGTTCTGTTGAAGAAATCTTGTATCCTGCAATGGAAGATTATGCTTTAGATATCATAGTTGGAAAAGGACCTTCTGCAAGAAGTTTAAGAATAGATTTGGAAAAATTTACACTTATTGGTGCTACAACAAGGTCTGGTCAATTAACAGGACCGCTGCGCGATAGATTTGGTGTGCTATTAAACTTAGAGTTATATGATATAGAAAGTTTGAAGAAGATAGTTACTAGATCTGCTGGAGTTTTGGGAATAGGAATTGATGAAGAAGGTGCTATGGAAATAGCAAGACGAAGTAGAGGTACTCCGAGAATCGCTAATAGATTATTAAAAAGAGTTAGAGATTACGCAGAAGTTAGAGCAGACGGAACTATTACAAAGGAAATAAGTAATCGTGGTTTAAATTTGTTAGAAGTAGACAAATGTGGACTAGATTATGTTGATAGAAAAATAATAATGACAATGATTAATAATTTTGATGGTGGACCTGTTGGTGTTGATACAATTGCAGCGGCCACTGGCGAAGAAAGAATTACTATTGAAGATGTTTATGAACCTTATTTGTTGCAAATAGGATTTATCAATAGAACTTCAAGAGGAAGAATTGTCACAGATAAAGCGTATAAGCATTTTAATATAGTTCGAAAGAGGTGATTTTATAAGATGAATACAGATGATTTTGATTACGAGTTAGATGAAAAATTTATCGCACAAACTCCATTAGATAAAAGAGATGAATCTAAGCTAATGGTTATGGATAGATTTAACGGAAATACAGAAATAAAAAAGTTTTATAATATTATAGATTATTTAAACCCTGGTGATGTTTTAGTATGTAATAACACAAGAGTTATTCCTGCTAGACTTTTTGGACACAGACCAGGAAAAGAAGAAAAAATTGAGGTTCTACTTCTACAACAAACAGAAGATAAGTGGGAATGTTTGGTAAAACCTGGAAAGAAAATGAAATTAGATCAAGTAATAGAATTTTCTGATAAAGTAAGCGCAAAAGTCGTAGACATTACAGAAGATGGATCTAGAATTTTAAAATTCGATTATGAAGGAATTTTTGAAGAGCGATTGGATGAACTTGGTAATATGCCACTTCCTCCATATATAAAAGAAAAATTGAATGATAAGGAAAGATACCAAACTGTTTATTCAAAACACAAAGGAAGTGCAGCAGCACCTACGGCAGGTCTTCATTTTACAAATGAACTTTTAGAAAAAATCAAAGAAAAAGGAATTTATGTAGTATTCTTAACATTACATGTAGGATTAGGAACATTCAGACCTGTTAAAGTTGATGATGTTAAGGATCATCACATGCATTCTGAATACTACACAATAAGTCAAGAAACTGTTGATATTATTAATCGACAAAAAAGTAAAGGACATAACATCATAGCGGTAGGGACTACAAGCGTAAGAACTTTAGAAACAGTTACGCACAATAATAATTCAAAACTAGTAGCTGAAAGTGGCTGGACAGATATTTTTATCTATCCGGGATTTGAATTTAATATCGTTGATAGCTTAATCACTAACTTCCATTTACCTAAATCTACTTTAATGATGTTGGTAAGTGCTTTTTCTAAGAAAGAATACATTTTTGATGCTTATGAAAAAGCGAAACGAAATGATTTTAGATTTTTTAGTTTTGGAGATGCTATGTTCATAAATGGAGGAAAGAATGTTTAAATTTACACTAGAGAAAAAGTCTTCTCAATGCAAAGCAAGAACAGGGACAATAGAAACAAATCATGGTGTTATCAAAACACCTGTGTTTATGCCTGTAGGCACAAGAGCTACAGTCAAAGCGATGAACAATGATGAACTAAAGTCTATTGGTTCTCAAATAATTCTATCTAACACATACCATTTATACTTAAAACCAGGCCAAGAAATTATAAGAAAAGCAGATGGACTTCATAAATTTATGAATTGGGATAAACCAATTCTAACAGATAGTGGTGGATTTCAAGTTTTTAGTTTGAGTAAGACCAGAAAAATTACAGAAGAAGGAGTACAATTTAGAAGCCATATTGATGGATCAAAACATTTTATATCTCCTGAAAAATCAATGGAAATTCAAAATGATTTGGGATCTGATATAATGATGGCTTTTGATGAATGTGTTCCTTATCCAGCAAGTTATGAATACACAGAAGACTCAATGAAAAGAACACTAAGATGGCTTAAAAGATGTAAAGATTATCATAAAAACACTGATAAGCAAAATCTTTTTGGGATTATTCAAGGTGGTATGTACAAAGATTTAAGAGAATATTCTGCTAAGAATACTATTGATTTTGATTTGCCAGGTTATGCTATAGGTGGATTATCCGTTGGCGAACCTAGAGATTTGATGATTGATTTATTAGATTTTACAACTGATTTTATGCCTGAAAATAAACCAAGATATTTAATGGGTGTTGGTACACCGGATTATTTATTCGAAGCGGTAGAACATGGTGTTGATATGTGTGACTGTGTACTTCCAACAAGAATTGCCCGTAATGGTACAGCTCTAACATCTAAAGGTAAATTAGTAGTAAAAAACGCAAAATACAAAGATGATTTTTCGCCACTTGATGAAAATTGCGATTGCTATGCTTGTAAAAATCATACTAGAGCATATATTAGACATTTACTGAATGTAGATGAAATATTGGGAGCAAGATTATTGTCTATTCATAATTTGAGATTTTTGATAAAATTGATGGAAAATATCAGAAAATCTATAGAAGAAGATAGATACTTAGAATTCAAAGATGAATTCTATAGAAATTATGGTTATGATTATCACCAAAAATGTGATAATATTAAATAAGTAAATATTTAAGACCAGCTATCAAATGTCAAGAGAAAATAAAAAATAATTTATCTTGAAATTTAAGGCATGTCAAACAAGCCTAAAAAATTAGGCTTAGAAAAATTTAATAAGAATTACACAACAACTAAATATTAGGTATGTAAGCTTTGTTATCCCTCAAAACAGCAAAAATAATGTTAGTAAGTTTTCTAGCAACAGCACCAATAGCTGTACCATGAGCTTTACCTCTTTGTCTAAGTTTTTGATAATACACAGACAAAGCAGGATCTTTAAAAGCAGCAACACAAGCAGCAAGCCAAATAGCACGTCTAAGATAAGGAGAACCACGTTTAGAAATCTTAGTATCAGTAGCATTAAAATTACCAGATTGCTTAACAGCAACATCTAAACCAGCATAAGCAACCAACTGATTAGCTCTCTCAAATCGTGAAATATCACCGATTTCTGAGAAAATAGCAGCACCTAAGACATCACCAATACCGGTAATAGAAGTAATAACAGGGCATAAAGAATTAATCATAGAAGAAATTTCATCTTCAATCTCAAAAATCTGATCTTCAAGAAAAGAAATTTGAGCAATAATTTGTTTGATTTGAAAAGAAAAAGACTTCAAAGCAAACTTAACACCAAAGGAATTAGAAGCTTTCTCTTGGATTTCTTTAGCCTTATCAATACCAAAGCGACCCTTACTACACTTAGACAACATCTTAGCAAGCTCATCAGCAGGAATAGAAATCATATCCTCAGGCAAAGGATACTTACTCAAAAGCTCCTTAGAAGCCACACCATAAATATTAGAAAAAAGCGAAGAATACTCAGGGAAAACCTGATCTAAAATACAAACAAGCTTTCTCTTCCAATCAGAAGCTTCATCAACAAGAGCAAACCTGAACCTAGAAAGAATTTCTTAAAGCAAAAGTATCCTCATCAGAAAAATGAGAAACAGAAAACTCGCCAAACCTAAGAATTTGAGCGATAACAAAAGAATCCACAGAATCATTTTTAGTCTGTCTAATATACATCTTTCTAAAAGCATCAGACTGAATAGGATTAATAACAATACAAGAAAATCCTAAATCAATCAAGAAAGAATAAAGAGACAGCCAATAATGACCTGTAGCTTCCATACCAATAATACAATTGTTAAAATCAATCGAAAAAGAGGAAATAAATTTCTGAAACTTCTCTAATCCTCTAATAGAATTAGAAAAAGAAAAAGACTCAGAAACAAGTTTACCATTAGAATCAATTATTGAGGCTTCGTGGTTATTCTTTGCAATATCAACACCAATGTAAAACATAAAATCACCTAGCTTTAATATAAATTTAGATAGAGAAAGAACCCTCAAGAACTTTACGACAATCAAACCTCGTTAGACATACAGCAACGAAATGTGCTATCCAGCTCATACTGATAAGGACGTAAAGTAGAGGCGTAACCCTTAAATAGGAAGACTAGCTTCAAGGAGGGAGACTACGACCTCTATCTATACAATTATTATCCCATAAGAAAGTGGGATTGAGAATAAAATGTAGTATTTATTACTACAACTATATTATACGAGGAGGATTATTATGCCAAAAATGTTAGCATCATTATTGCCTTTGATTGCACTTTTTGCTGTAATGTATTTTTTAATGATTCGTCCACAACAAAAACAACAAAAACAATTAATGGATATGAGAAACGCTATAAAAGTTGGAGACGAAGTAATTACAATTGGTGGAGTTAAAGGAACAATAGTTTCTGTAACTGATGATAGTGTTATTTTAGAAACTGCATCACAAAAAACAAGACTTGAGTTCGTTAAAAATGCTATTGCATCTAATGTAAAGGCAGCAAAAGTAACAGAAGACAAAAAAGAAGATAATGAAGAAAAATAGAAATTGATTTATAGCTCAAATTTTAAGTTTGAGCTATAAATCCATTTTTTTATTTGGAGATAATGAATGAATAAATGGTTAATAAATAATAGAGGGAATAATTTTAGCGAAGTGTCACAACGAAATAATATTCATCCATTAATAGCAAAAATTTTATTAAATAGAAACATAACTGATTTCCAAACTTTTTTAAATCCTATTGCAGAAAATTCATATCATGATCCTTTTTTAATGAAAGATATGGATAAAGCGGTAGATATAATTATCAATGCTATTGAAAATGATCAAAACATAAGAATAGTTGGAGATTATGATCAAGATGGAAATTCGTCGACGATGACTTTACTTGATGGTCTTGGATATTTTACAGATAAACTTTCTTATGATATTCCTAATAGAATGACTGATGGATATGGGATTTCTTTTAATATAATAGACAAATGTATTGAAGATAATATTGATTTGATAATAACATGTGACAATGGTATAAGCGCTATAGAACAATGTGAATATGCCAAACAAAATGGATTAAAAATAATTGTAACTGATCATCACCAAACAATAAAACATGATGGAAAAGAAATCATTCCAAATGCTGATGCAGTTATTAACCCACAGCAACAATCTTGCAAGTATCCATTTAAAAGTTTATGTGGCGCAGGGGTTTGTTATAAATTAATTCAAGCTATTAATGTCAAAAAAGGATACGGCATGTTAGAATGTGAAAATTTACTTCAATATGTTGCAATGGGAACTGTTTGTGATATCGTCGATTTAAAAGACGAAAACAGATATTTTGTTACTAAAGGATTACAAGAAATTAATAATACTGATAATTACGGTTTAAAATGCTTAATTGAGATGACTGGAATTAGAAATGGAGTAAATGTTTACAGTCTAGGATTTATAATTGGTCCATGTATCAATGCTGCTGGAAGATTAGATACTGCAAAATTAGGCGTTGAACTATTTCGTGATGAAAATATGGATAATGTGGAAGCTTACGCTAAAATCTTAGTTGATCTCAATGAAAAAAGAAAAAAACTAACAGAAGAAGGATTTAATAAAGCTGTTGAAATAATTGAAAATACAGAACTTATAAACGATGATATATTGATTTGTAATGTTGAAGGGATTCATGAGAGTGTCTGTGGAATCATAGCTGGAAGAATCAAAGAAAAATACAATAAACCGACTTTAATATTAACAAAATCTGAAAATGAAAATATTCTTAAAGGATCAGGAAGAAGTATTTCTGAGTATGATATATTCAAAGAATTTGATGAGTTTAGAGAAATGTTTGTATCATTTGGTGGACATCCTATGGCATGTGGATTATCAATTGAAGAGGATAAATTAGATGAGTTTAGGACTAAAGTTAATCAAAATAGCAAACTAACAGAAGAAGATTTTGTAAAAAAAATTCTGATTGATTCAAGCTTTTATGTCGACAAGATAGATTTTGATTTGATAGAAGAAATCGATCGTTTGCGTCCATTTGGAAAAGATAACCCTAGACCTATTTTGGGAGATAGAGACTTGGAAATTATTTTTGCAAAGATGATTGGGAAAAATAAGAATGTTTTGAAGTTGAAGTTACTCAAAAATAATAAAACAATTGATGCAATTTTGTTTTCAGAAGCTATAGATAAATATAATTATTTATTAGAAAAATTCGGTGAAAATGTAATGAGTCAACTTGAAAACAATATTGCTTGTAACGCAAATATCGATATTATATACTATCCCGAAATAAATGATTTTAATAATGTTAAGAATATTCAATTAAATTTAATTGATTTAAGATAAATGTTAACAATAATGCTCATGTTATGGTATAATTATAACAAAATAATTATTAGGAGGTAGCTTTATGCATTATGAACAATCGGATTTACAAAGTTTGATAAAATCTATAAAATCGTATAATCCAAATACTGATGTAGATGAGATAACTAGAGCATATGGCTACATGGTTAGAGCTCATGAGGGACAGTTTAGAAATTCTGGTGAGCCTTATGCAATTCATCCAATGGCTGTAGCAAAAATTTTGGCTTCTTTGAATATGGATGATGCAACTATCATAGCCGGACTATTTCATGATGTCGTAGAGGATACAGAAATTACTTACGAAGATTTAGAGTATCTGTTTAGTAAAGAAATAGCTGACCTGGTCGATGGTGTTACAAAATTAAAACAAATTAAATTTAAAACTAAAAAAGATAATCAAGCAGAAAATTTAAAGAAAATGATATTGGCAATGGCCAAGGACATCAGAGTTATAATAATCAAATTGTCTGACAGACTTCACAATATGAGAACTTTGGAATACATGACTCGTGAAAAACAGATTGAAAAAGCCAATGAAGTATTAGAAATTTATGCACCACTTGCTCACAGACTTGGTATGTCTACGATTAAATGGGAATTAGAAGATTTAAGCTTAAAGTATTTGGAACCAAATATTTACCAAGATATTGTAAATAAAATAAACGAAACTAGACAACAAAGAGAATCCCAAATTCAAAACATTATAAGACAATTCCAAGATGAACTTGAAAAATATAATATAAAAGCAGAGATTTTTGGAAGACCAAAAAGTGTTTTTTCAATATATAAGAAAATGTACAAAAAACATTTGGCTTTTGAAGAAATCAAAGATTTATCAGCCATCAGAGTTATAGTAAACAAAGAAAGTGAATGCTATGATGTTTTGGGAATTGCTCATAGATTCTTCAGGCCAATACCTAATACTTTCAAAGATTATATTGCAACTCCAAAACCTAATATGTACCAATCTTTACACACTACAATATTAGCTCATGACGGAAGAACATATGAGATACAAATAAGAACTTGGGAAATGCATAAAACTTCTGAATATGGTATCGCTGCACATTGGAAATACAAGGAAGGTACAACTAATAAAAAATCGAAATATGATAGCAAATTAGCATGGCTAAGAGAAATCATGGATTGGCAAAAAGATTATACCGATTCAAAAGAATTTATGGATTTATTCAAAGAAGAATTTGCCAATGATGAAGTTTTTGTTTACTCACCAAAAGGCGATGTAATGGATTTGCCATCTGGTTCAACACCTATTGATTTTGCTTATAAAGTTCACTCTGCAGTAGGAAACAAATGTGTTGGTGCAAAAGTAGACGGAAAGATTGTACCATTAACTTACAAATTAAAAACAGGAAATGTGGTTGAAATCCTTACAAACCCAAATTCAGGCCCTTCAAAAGACTGGCTTAAAATCGTAAAATCTTCTCAAGCAAAAACAAAAATCAAACAGTGGTTTAAAAAGGAACAAAGAACTGAAAATATTGTTTCTGGAAGAGATATGCTTGAAAAAGAAGTTGCAAAAATGGGCTATAGTTTCAACGAATTACTAAAAAGAGAATGGCTTGAAGAAATTGCAAGTAAATTAAGTTTTTCATCTATTGATGATTTGTACGCAGCTATTGGTTATGGTTCTACAAGGGTTACGCAAGTTATTCCTAAGCTAAAGGAATACCACAAAGACTATTATGAAACAGACCAAGTTGTCAATAAACCAAATCATGTCGATTTTGTTAATGAAGAGCCAAAAGAAAGTGGAGTAGTAATTGATGGAATTGACAATGTAGAGATAAAACTTGCTAAATGTTGCAACCCAATTCCTGGTGACGAAATAGTCGGATACATTACTAGAGGTAGAGGAATTAGTGTTCACAGAAGAGATTGTTCCAATGTAAAAACTGTCAATGACAAAGATAGATTAATCACAGTTAGATGGGGAAGTAATTTAATAAATCATAATTATCAAGTTGAACTTCAAATAATATCTTTTAGTAATGTCGGTTATCTTGCTGATATAACTAAAGTTATAAGTGAGTGCAAATTAAACATTAAAACATTTAACACAAGAACAAATAAAGACAAAACAGTAACGATTAATATAATATTAGAAATCAGCTATAGTTCTCAAATCGATACAGTAATTGCTAGAATTAAAAATATTAAAGGAACTATTGACGTTTTTAGGGTGAATTCATAATGAAATTATTAGTTCAAAGAGTTAATAAAGCAAAAGTGGAAATAGATGGTACAACAAAAAGTGAAATTAAAGATGGTTTTTTAGTACTACTAGGAATTCATAGAGATGATAATGAACAGGATATTGATTATTGCATCAGAAAACTTGTTAATTTAAGAATATTTTCTGATGAAGAAGATAAGCTTAATCTTTCAATCAAAGATTTAAATTATGAAATTTTACTGGTCTCTCAGTTTACATTGTATGCAAGTACTAGAAAAGGGAATAGACCATCATTTGATAAATGTGCCAAAGGAGAATTTGCTAGAGATTTATACGAAAAGTTTATTGAAGAGTTAAAAAAAGAAAATGTACCTTTTCAAACTGGGGAATTTGGAGCTGATATGAAGGTATCACTTACAAATGATGGACCAGTTACGATAATTATAGATAGTAGGAGTGAATAATGACATTAGACAAAATAGTTACTACAAAATATGGAGAAAACATGTACATTTTATCGGAAGATAATAAATGTTTTGTTGTGGATCCAGGTGCACAAGCTGATGATATTTGTGAATATATCAAAAATCGCAATTTAGAAATACAATTTATATTGATTACACATGGCCATTTTGATCATATATTTGCAGCTGAAGAATTAAAAA
Source organism: Finegoldia magna ATCC 53516 (assembly GCF_000159695.1). NCBI lineage: Bacteria > Bacillati > Bacillota > Tissierellia > Tissierellales > Peptoniphilaceae > Finegoldia > Finegoldia magna. Next base: position 1,609,206 of record NZ_CM000955.1, on the reverse strand, counting down.
ATAAGCTAAATACTGTTATTTATGCTCCAGAAAAAGAAAAAGATTTACTTGAAGATCCCGAAAAAAATTATACAAGAAAAGTTGGTAATCCAATTACTTTAATTGCAGATCATTATGTAAAAGAAGGAGATACGATTGAGTTTAATGATTCTAAAATATCAGTCCTAGAAACTCCAGGGCATACTTATGGTTCTAGCTGCTATATTTACAAAGACGTAATGTTTTCAGGAGATATGTTGTTTAAGAATTCAATAGGTAGATATGATTTACCGACTGCAAGTTTTGAAGATATAAAAAACAGTGTTGAAAAGTTAAAGCTTTTAAATAATGATATAAAAGTTTATCCTGGACACGGACCAGAAACCAATATGGGTGATGAAAAGAAATACAATCCATATTTTAAATAAAATTTAGGAGAATTATGAAGAACTTAGAAAAAAATTACAATCCAAAAGAATTTGAAGATAAAATATATAAAATTTGGGAAAATGAAGGCTACTTCAAAGGCGTTATTGATAAAGATAAAAAACCATTTACAATTGTAATGCCACCACCAAATGTAACTGGGAATTTACACCTTGGTCATGCGTTAAATAACACTATACAAGATATTTTAATTAGAAAAAATAGAATGGATGGATATAGTGCTCTTTGGGTTCCAGGGACAGACCATGCTAGTATTGCAACAGAAGCAAAAGTTGTAAGTAAATTAAAAGAAGAAGGGAAATCCAAAGAATCTTTAGGTAGAGATGGATTTTTGGAAGCATCTTGGGACTGGACACATGAATACGGTGGAAATATCAAAAATCAATTAAAAAAATTAGGTGTATCTTGTGATTGGAGTAGAGAAGCTTTTACTCTTGATGACAATTTAACAGAAGCAGTAGAAGAAGTATTCATAAAGATGTACAATGATGATTTGATCTACCAAGGAGATAGAATTGTAAATTGGTGCCCAAATTGTCATACCGCAATAAGTGATATAGAAGTAGTTCACGAAGACGAATCAGGATATTTTTGGAATATTAGATATAAATTCAAAGACTCTGATGATTACATTGTAATTGCTACTACTAGACCGGAAACATTATTAGGGGATTTGGCAGTTGCTGTTAATCCAGATGATGAAAGATACACTGATATTGTTGGAAAAACTTTGATATTACCATTGGTTAATAGAGAAATTAAAGTTATTGCTGATAGCTATGTTGATATGGAATTTGGAACGGGAATTGTTAAAATTACTCCTTCACATGATCCTAATGACTTCGAAGTAGGAGCAAGACATGATTTAGGACAATGCATCGTAATTGATGAGGACGCAAAAATTGTTGAAGGATATGGAAAATATTCTGGATTAGACAGATATGAAGCAAGAAAATTAATTATCGAAGATTTGGAAAAAATCGGACAACTTGATTCAGTAAAAGAACACGAACATGCTGTAGGTCATTGTGAAAGATGTCATACGACTGTCGAACCATTAATCAGTAAACAATGGTTTGTCAAGATGGATAAACTAGCAAAATTAGCTTTAGACGCTTATAAAAATGAAGAAATTAGATTTATTCCAAAAAGATTTGAAAAAGTTTATGTAAATTGGTTAGAAAACATAAGAGATTGGTGCATATCTCGTCAATTATGGTGGGGACACAGACTTCCAGTTTATTATCACAATGAAACTGGTGAAGTTGTAGTTGCAAGAAAAAATCCAGATCCTGAAAAATACACTCAAGATCCAGATACTTTAGATACATGGTTCTCATCTGCGTTATGGCCATTTTCAACATTAGGTTGGCCAAACGAAACAGAAGATTTGAAATATTTCTTCCCAACAAATGTGTTAGTAACAGGATACGATATTATTTTCTTCTGGGTAATTAGGATGGTATTCTCTTCACTTTATAATTTGGGAGAAGTTCCTTTCAAAGATGTTTATTTGACAGGATTAGTTAAAGACTCTCAAGGAAGAAAAATGTCAAAATCTTTGGGAAATGGTATTGATCCGATAGAAGTTATCGATCAATACGGAGCTGATGCTTTAAGATTTGCATTAATTACCGGTAACACTCCTGGAAATGATTCAAGATTCTACATGGAAAAAGTAGAAGCTAATAGAAATTTCTGTAATAAATTATGGAACGCATCTAGATTTGTTTTCATGAATGTAGAAGATGAGGTCAAAAATATAGATGATGTTGAATTACAAATTGAAGACAAGTGGATTATATCTAGCTTAAATGATGTAATTGATGAAGTATCTACTAATTTAAATAAATACGAAATTGGTATTGCAGCTGAAAAAATATATGATTTTACTTGGAATGTATTCTGCGATTGGTACATTGAACTAGTTAAACCAAGACTTTATGGAGATGATTCTAATTTAAAAGAATCTGCAATCTCAGTTTTGATTTATACATTGACTAATGTAATAAAATTATTACATCCATTCATGCCATATATCACAGAAGAAATATATAGTTATCTTCCTAATAAAAATGATATGTTGATCAATGAAACATGGCCAAAATATTCTGAAAGCAAATCATATAAAAACGAAGAACAAATTATTGACAAGTTAGTTGAATCTGTAATTAGTATTAGAAATTCTAGACAAGAAATGAATATTGCACCTAAAAAGCAATCTGATGTATATATATTGACTTCTGATAAAAACTTGGAAGAAGATTTTAAACAACTAGAATCACTATTTAGATCAAGTGTTTCTATTAACGAATATAAGGTTAACGAAGAAATATCAGAAGATAATAATATAGTAATTGTTAAAGATTCTTATAAAATTATCATTCCTTTGAATGATTTAATCGATTATTCTAAAGAATTGGAAAGACTAGAAAAAGAATTAAATACTGCTAAATCAGAATTAAAGAGAGCGGAATCAAAACTAAAAAATGAAGGATTCTTAAAAGGTGCTCCTGAAGCTCTTGTAGAAAAGGAAAAAGAAAAAGTTGAAAAATATTCACATTTAATCGACGATATTAATAATTCGATTAGTTCTATTAAGGAAAATATGTAATGAAATTCGAAATCATATTTGATTTTGTTTTGATTATGGTTTTGATCAGCGTACAATATACTTTAAATAAAATTTTAGTATCATTGAAGAAGATCGAAAAAAAGATAGATGAGGATGTAATTAATTCTAATACAGGGGTGAATGATGAAAGAAGAAATATTATTAAGTGAACAACAAATTAAAGAAAAAGTTAAAGAATTAGGTGCTCAAATTACCAAAGATTACAAAGATAAAAATTTATGTGTAGTATCTCTTCTTAGAGGAAGTTTTATGTTCATGTCTGATTTGGTTAGACAGATAGATATGCCAATTTGTATTGATTTTATGACTACATCTTCTTATGAAGACGCTGAAAAATCTACAGGTAAAGTAAAAATTCTTACTGATGTAAGAGAAAATTTAGAAAACTATGATGTGTTAATAGTTGATGACATTATTGATTCTGGAAATACAATTGTAAATACTTTGGAATATATTAAACAAAAAAATCCAAAAAGTGTTAAAACATGTGTATTGCTTGATAAACCAAGCAGAAGACAAGTTGAATATAACGCTGATTATGTTGGTTTTGAAATCGATGATGTCTTTATAGTTGGTTATGGTTTGAACTATAAATCATCATATCGAAATATACCTTACATTTTCATTTGGAATCAAGATGTATAAAGAATTTGCGTATATTTATGATAAATTAACTTTTGATATTGATTATGAAGAGTATTCTGAAGTTATCAAAAAAGAATTAAAAAAATTAGACATAAAACCAGAATCTATTCTTGAGTTAGGAATCGGTAGTGGAAATATGACAAAATACTTCTATAACTCTTCAATTAATTATACTGGAGTGGATCTTAGTAAAGAAATGTTGAAAATTTGTGCAGATAAATTTTCTAATATCAATATTATTAATGAGGATTTATGTCAATTAGAGCTAACAAAAAATTATGATTTTATTTTTTCTACTTTAGATACAATAAACTATATACTAGACTCAGAAAAACTACAGAATTTGTTCTCAAATATTAATGAAAATTGTACAGGAGTGTTTATGTTTGATGTAAACACTCCTTATAAGCTAATAGAAGTAATGGGTAACAATCACTTTGTGTATGAATATGAGGATATTTTTTATACTTGGGTTAATCAATATTATGAAGAAGATAATTTGATAGATTTTTATATTGACTTTTTTGTGAAAAATCAGGATAATTCTTATCAAAGGATTAGGGAAACTCAAACAGAAAAAGTTTATAGTTTGGATGCACTAAGATTTATGTTGTACAACAGTGGTTTTAATACTGTTAAAATAATAGATTTTGATACAGGTAAAACTCTTAATAATTGTACCCAACGTGCATTATTTATATGTTATTAGTTAACGATAATTATTTCGTTGTATATTTTTATTGTGTATGTTATATTAATATAGTAAATGAAAACTACGTTAAATATTGGAGGAAATATGACAAAAGGGACTGTAAAATGGTTTAATGCTACAAAAGGCTTCGGATTTATCTCAACAGAAGATCATGGAGATGTGTTTGTGCATTATACTGCATTGGAAGATAACGGCGAATATAGGAAACTAGAAGAAAATCAAGAAGTTGAATTTGATATCGCCGATGGACCTAGAGGTCTTCAAGCTTGTAATGTAAAAAAATTATAATAAAATATTATTAATATGCCCCTTTTTAGGGGGTTTTTTATTTGGAGGTTATATGATAAATAAATTATATATTGCTACCGATTCTACAGAATCATTTAGATTTATAATTGTTGATTCAACGGAATTAGTACAATCGGTTAGAGATATTCATAATACATCAGCAACAGCATCTGCTGCGTTGGGAAGATTGAGTACAATGGCTTCAATTATGAGTCACGAATTAAAAAATGACAAACATAATATTACATTAAATTTGCAAGGAAACAGACATGGAGGAATGTTAATATCTACAGTAAATGGTAGAGGAGAGGTAAAAAGTTATGTAAGTCATCCAGAAGTAGATTTACCTCCAAAATCTAATAAAAAATTGGATGTTGGTAATTTTGTAGGTAATGATGGTCTGCTTACAGTAATAAAAGATTTGAAATTAAAAGAACCTTACATAGGTCAAACTAGTCTGGTGAGTGGTGAAGTAGCTGAAGATTTTAGTAATTATTTCTATCAATCAGATCAAAGACCAACTGTTGTCGCTTTGGGTGTATTGGTAGATATTGATTTATCAATTAAAAGTGCTGGAGGCTTATTTATTCAAGCATTACCAGGATATGATGAATCATTAATTGATAAATTGGAAAAAGATATCAATAAATTTCCACCAATTTCTTCTCTATTTGTAAATCATGAAAATCCTTTTGATGTTTTAAATAAATTTTTTGCAGACTTTGATTTAAAATTATTGGGTGAAAAAGAAGTGAAATATTTATGTGATTGCACTAGAGATAGAGTTGAAAGATCTTTGATTTCATTGGGAAGAGAAACATTAAATGAATTGATAGAAGAAGATGGCAAGGCTGAATTGGTATGTGATTTTTGTCATGAAAAATATAATTTTACTAAAGAGGACTTAATAGAGTTAAGAGATAATATATAGAGGATGGTGTTAATTGAAAACTAGAAATCTTACTGAAGGTAATATTTATAAGGAATTAATAAGCCTATCATTACCAATTATGGCAACGTCTTTTATACAGATGAGTTATAATTTGATGGACTTATTTTGGTTGGGAAGACTCTCTATTGAATCAGTGGCTGCAGCTGGAACTGTAGGTTTTTTTGGATGGTTAAGTTATGCAATATGTATGATGCTTAGTGTAGGGGTACAAATATCTGTAGCAGATAGCATTGGTAAAAAAGATATGGATTCTGTACAAAAATACATATCTAATGCTATAAAATTTGCCTTAATAGTTGGATTTGTATTTATTTCCTTAATGGTTTTATTTAAAGTACAAATAATACATTTCTTTAATCTGGATGAATCTGTTACAAAGCTAGCTTTTGAATATTACGGATTCTTTGTAGCTTCAATATTTTTTAACTTTATAAATCCAGTTCTAACTGGAATATTAAATGGACAAGGCGAAAGCAAAATTCCTTTTATAATAAACACAATTGCATTGGGAATTAATATAGTATTAGACCCTGTTTTGATATTTGGATTTGGATTTATAAAACCAATGGGAATAAAAGGCGCTGCTCTTGCAACTTTTATCGCTCAAATGTCCGCATGTATTATGTTTATGATAGTTAGATTTGAATATTTTAAATATTTGAAGGAAAAAATGCATTTAATTTATGCAAAAAGACTTTTTGATTTAGGATTTCCTATAGCTCTTCAAGAATGCCTTTTTGCGACGTTTTCTATAATAATGGCTGCTATTATAGCTCATTGGGGAAAAGAAGCTATAGCGGCACAAAAAATAGGCAATCAAATAGAATCTATAACTTGGTTAACAGTTGGTGGATTCAGTGTTGCATTATCTACTTTCATTGCTCAGAATAATGGAGCAAAAAACTATTCTAGAGTAATGGAAGGTTATAAAAAAGGAATGAAAATATGTATTGGTATAGGAATATTTACTACTATATTTTTATTTACTTTTTCACCTCAATTATTTAAGCTATTTATTCCAGATGATCCTAATACGTTAAATATAGGGGTAGTGTATTTAAGAATATTATCAATCTCAGAAATATTCATGTGTGTAGAAATAGCTACTACAGGATTTTTTAATGGAATTTCATTAACAAAGTATCCTTCAATAAATGGAATTATATTTAATTTCATAAGAATTCCATTATCTCTTTTAGTTATGTATAATAACTTGAGAATAGAGTGGATATGGGTAATTATATCCTCACTTGTTATATGTAAGGGAATTAGCTTGTTTATTGTATTTTACAGAAAAGTGTACAAAAATAAATTAAAATATTTATTGGATTAAAAAACAAGGATTGATATCATAATCAATCCTTGTTTTTATATTATCTGTGTTTTAAAGCGAACTCAAATAATTTATTGATAAATTTATTAAATACTATGTCAAACTCTCCAATTGTAGCTAACATTTCAGTACCAAATCTTTTCTTAAATTCATATAGTCCGGCTTCATGGTCTTCAACATTATCTTCCGGAGTATAACCTGATACTCCTCCGAAATCATACGAAGTGCATCCCTTTTCTATAGCTCTTTTTATCATAGTCCATTGCATTAAATAATTTGGACTTAAATCTCTAAAATCATTTGAAGATGCTCCGTAAAGGTAATATGATTTCTTGCCACAAAATGTTAACAAAGCTCCTGATAATACAATTTCATCAACACCATTTTCAATATATTCATCCATTTGGTCAATCAAATCTTTACATCTTGCTCTTCTATTATCTAATACATCTAGTTCCTTTAAAAAATTATTCTTTTTCTCATCTGTTATATCCTTTTCCAATTTATTTTTAGTTTTGAGTTTTTGTTTATCTATTTGATCTAACTCATTTTCATTGGATTTCTTTACACTTGAAGGTATAAGTTTAGTTAGATATAATTCACAATCGTCATCTGGAGCTAAAACATCATATAAATTCTCAAAATATTCGTGACTTCTATGATTAAACTCATCTCTTTTAGCTGTAATTTCCATTAATTTTGAAAACTTAGATAATTCATTCTTGTCACATCTTTTACACTCAAGTCCGTTTTTCAACGATTTTTTTACAACACTTTTAGTTCTAGATTGAAAAGAATTCATGACTTCTTTTTCTGACTTATCTATATCAGTTATCATATAATATCTAGGCTGATTGTATTCTAATCCTTTTTTTAAACCATGATGGTAGCATCCGAGTTCTTTTAAATAATCAATCAATCCATCAGTTTCTACAGAGATTTGAGGGTCAAATTTCAATGAAAAAACTTTATTCTTTTTACAAAAATCCTTTAAAATTTGGATAGTTGCTTTTAAGTCTTCTTTATTTTCATAATCAATTACAGGTCCTTTTGGAGCATAAGCAAAATAATAGGGAAGAACCCGGAGTTTTCTTAATAAGATTAAACAAGCGCCAACAAGTTTGCCGTCTTTTTTAATTCCAATATTTTTTCCGATCCATCCTTTTTTTACGAACTGCCATTTATATATTTGATTTAATTCTCCATATTTATGGTTTTTAACAAAATTATCATGCTCTTCACTACTAAGTGTAACCATTTCGTAAGCCATTTTATCACTTCCTTAACTTCATACATTATACCATAAATTGTGCCTATAATAATTTAATAGAAACCAAAAAAAGATAGAGTAAACATAGTTACTCTATCTAATAAAACTAATTATTTTAATTTTTCTCTTGCTGCTGCTTGAGCTGCTGCTAATCTTGCGATTGGAACTCTGTATGGGGAACAAGATACATAATCTAATCCAATTCTGTGACAGAATTCCACACTTTCAGGATCTCCACCGTGTTCACCGCAAATACCTACGTGCAAATCAGGATTTGAAGATTTACCTCTTTCAATAGCAATCTTTATTAATTGACCAACACCTTCTTGGTCTAATCTTTCAAATGGACTTCTTGAATAGATTTTCTTTTCTTTATATTCTGATAAGAATTTACCGGCATCATCTCTTGAGAAACCAAATGACATTTGAGTTAAGTCATTTGTACCAAAACTAAAGAAGTCAGCTTCTTCAGCAATTTCATCAGCCATTAAACATGCTCTTGGTATTTCAATCATAGTACCAATTTGATAATCTAATTTTTGATTTGTTTCTTCAAATACTTGATTGATTTCTTCAATTATTTGATCCTTAACGTATTTTAATTCTCTCTTTTCTCCAACAAGTGGAATCATAATTTGAGGAACTATTTCATGTGAAGTTTCTTCTTTGACTTTTAGAGCAGCACTAATAATTGCTCTTGCTTGCATTCTATAAATTTCTGGATAAGTTACAGCTAGTCTACAACCTCTGTGTCCAAGCATTGGGTTTACTTCGTGAAGTTCCAAAATAATATCATTTACTTCATCGTATGTTAAATCCATTTCTTTTGCTAATTCTTCAATGTCGTGTTTTTCTTTTGGTAAGAATTCATGAAGAGGTGGATCTAAAAGTCTAATAGTAACTGATAAATCTCCCATTTCTTTGTATATATTATAAAAGTCTTCTTCTTGGAAAGGTCTTAATTTATCAAGAGCTTTTTGTCTTCTTTCTGTAGTGTTTGAAAGAATCATTTGTCTAACGATTGGAATTCTTTCTTCGTTGAAGAACATGTGCTCAGTTCTTGTTAATCCAATTCCTTCAGCACCAAATTCTTTTGCTTGATGTGCATCTTTAGGAGTATCTGCATTAGTTTTTACACCTAATCTTTTAATTTCATCAACCCATTGCATAAATTGGGCAAAGTTACCAGTTAGTTCTGGACTTACTTTAGAAATTTCTCCTTTATAAACATATCCAGTACTACCATCTAAAGAAATCAAATCTCCTTCTTTGATTTCGATATTTTTACCTCTTATTACTTTGTTTTCTTCATCTACTCTTATTTCACTAGCACCTGCTACACAACATGCACCCATTCCACGTGCAACTACAGCAGCGTGTGATGTCATACCGCCTCTTGCAGTTAAGATACCTTCAGCTTTAATCATACCTTCGATATCTTCAGGAGATGTTTCTTGACGAACTAATATTGATTTAATGCCCTTAGATGCAGCTGCTTTACAATCTTCAGCACTAAAATAAACGTGACCACTAGCGGCTCCAGGTGAAGCAGCTAAACCTTTTGTAATAACTTCCGCATTTTCTAATTCTTTTTGATCAAAAGTAGGGTGTAGGAGTTGATTTAAACTATTTGGTTCAATTCTTAAAATAGCTTCTTCCTTTGAAATCAAACCTTCATTTACTTGATCTACTGCAACGTTTAACGCACTGATAGCAGTTCTTTTTCCGTTTCTAGTTTGAAGTAAATATAATTTAGAATTCTCTATTGTGAATTCCAAGTCTTGCATATCTCTGTAGTGTTCTTCCAATCTTTTAGTTATAGAATGGAATTGTTCATATACTTCAGGCATAACATCTTGTAATTGACTGATTGGTTGAGGAGTTCTTATACCAGCAACAACATCTTCACCTTGTGCATTCATTAAGAATTCACCAAATAATTTATTTTCACCAGTTGCAGGGTTTCTTGAGAATGCAACACCTGTTCCAGATGTATTTCCCATGTTACCGAATACCATTGATTGAATGTTTACTGCAGTACCTAAATTATCATCTATGCCGTTTAATTGTCTGTAAATTTTTGCTCTAGGATTATTCCAAGATCTAAAAACAGCTTCTATAGCATATCGTAATTGATCGATAGGGTCTTGTGGAAAATCTTCGCCCATTTCTTCTTTGTAGATTTCTTTGAATTTTTCAACAATTTTCTTTAAATCTTCGCTATCAAGATCTGTATCATCTGTAACGTTTTTTTCTTCTTTTATTTTATCTAATTCGTTTTCAAATAATACTTTAGGAATTTCTCTTGCAACATCTGAAAACATTTGAATAAATCTTCTATATGAATCATAAGCAAATCTTTCGTTATTAGTTGATTTAGCTAAGCCAATAACAGATTTGTCATTCAAACCTAGGTTTAAGATTGTGTCCATCATACCTGGCATAGATATTACAGCGCCAGAACGAACAGAAAATAGTAGAGGATTTTCTTCATCGGAAAATTTCTTGTTTAATTCTTTTTCTGTTTCTTCAATATGAGATTTGATTTCTTCAAATAATCCATCCCATAATTTTTCATCTTCTTGATAAAATTTGTTACAAGCTTCAGTAGTAATGGTAAATCCTGTTGGAACAGGTATATCCATGTTAGTCATTTCGGCTAAGTTGGCACCTTTTCCACCAAGAAGGCTTTTCATGTCTTTATTACCTTCTTTAAAACCGTAAACATATTTTTCTGTCATTTAAAAAACTCCTTTTTAATCATTCATTTTTTTTAGATGTCTGATAATAACTTCTGCCGTTTCTTCAATTGCTCTGTCAGAAACGTTTATGATAGGACATCCGATTTTCTTCATTACCTTCTCAGCATAATCTAATTCGTCAAGTATTCTACCCAAATCAGAGTATGTACTTTCAGTTGGCAATCCCATAGATTTTAGTCTTTCTTTTCTGATTTTGTTTAGTTTATCAGGAGAGTTAGTAAGACCAATGACTCTTTTTGGTTCGATTTCAAAAAGTTCCTTTGGGACTGGTGACTCTGGTACAAGTGGAATATTACAAACTTTGTAATGCTTATTTGCAAGATACATGGATAATGGTGTTTTCGAAGTTCTAGAAACACCAATAATCGTTAAATCAGCTCTGGAAACTCCTCTTGGATCTTTTCCATCATCGTATCTTACGGCAAATTCTATTGCATCAATTCTTTTAAAATAATGTTCGTCAAGCTTACGTAAAGCACCTGGATTCGTTGCTGGAGATCGTTTTGTTAACCTTTGGATGGCTACAATTGATGGAGTTAAAATATCTACCGATATGAGATTATTCATATCGCAGAATTTTTTTAAACTATCAATTAAACTTTCTTCAACTAGACTATAATATATGATAATATTATCCATTTCTAAACATTTATTTAATGTAGAATTAAGATGTTCAATAGATCGGATATGTCCAAATAAGTGAAATTTAGCATTTTCACAAGTAATATCAAATTGAGCTAAAGCGGCTCTTGCTATTTGATCACCTGTGTCCCCGGTAGAATCTGATAAAACTACCAGATTAATATTTTCCATAATTCACCCCTTTATTTGTATTATCATTTTAATTATACATCATTTTTTACAATTTTAAAGCAAATCTTTGTTATTTTATTTAAAATTATCACAAATTTAATTAAGTATAGATTATAGAAAAAGTATAATTTAATATAAATGTTTACTACTGATGTGTATTTATGATATCATTCTAGGTACAGAAATAATTAATAGAAGGTGATAAATTGAAAGATGATTTACAAAAAGATAAAGACAATAAAACTAGTCAAATGAATAAAGAGTCTTCAAAAAATAATAGCATTTATAAACTGAAAGAATCACAAAAATCACACTCATGGATTTGGGTCGTATCAATTCTTCTAGGTATTTATATATTAGTTTCAATATTTTTTAGCTTCATGACTTATCCTAACGCCAAAATCAATGGTGAAAATTTAGGTGTAAGAAAAATTTCTGATGTTAAAAATATTTTTGATGAACAAACTACATCAATTATTGGAAGAGATAATAAAACTGTTACATTGAATAATTCACAAGCGGGTTTAAAACAAGTTGCTTTGGAAAATCAAACCTATGTACAACATGGTTTTTTGTGGCCAGTAGAACTTATAAAAGGAATAGAAACAGATGTAAAAGTTAAGAAAAGTGTAGATTCTGAAAAATTAAAAGAAACGATTAAAAATAGTGAGCTATTCAAAAATATCAAAGAACCAAAAAACGCCCAATTGATTTTTGAAAACAAAAAAGCATTAATCAAACCTGAAGAATTAGGTAATAAACTTGATTTAGATAAAGTTTGTAAATCCGTAATAAAAGGATTTAATGAACACAAGGATGAAATCAAATTATCTTCAGAATATATTAATCCTCAAGTTACAAAAAAATCATTGGAGCCAAACAAAAAAGAACTTGAAAATATTGCAAAAGCTTCTATTACCTTAAAATTGCCAAACGGAGAATCACAAAAACTAGAAGATAATTCTATGTTCTTAGATGAAAATTATAAGTTTGAAGATAAAAAAATTCGAATTTTTGTAGATGACTTGAAAGAAAAATTTGAAGTTATTGGAAAAGATTTTGATTTTACAACTCATAATGGTAAATCTATAAAAGTTAAAGCAAAAGTTTTTGGAAATGAAATTAACAAAAAACAAACAGTAGCTATGATTACAGATGCTTTAAAAAACGGTAAAACCATAGACAGTGATTTAGTATATAGCAGAAGAAGCCGAAATAATGGAGTTCTTGGAAAAAGCTATATTGAAATAAGCTTGGGAGCACAACATTTGTGGTATTTTAAAGATGGTAAACTAGTCTTAGACACACCTGTTGTTACAGGAGATCCATCAATTGACCACGAAACACCAACAGGATTATTTGAAATTTGGTCAAAAGAAACTGATAGATTTTTAAGAGGATACAATCCAGATGGATCAAAATATAAAGTTCATGTAGATTATTGGATGCAAATTGACTATACTGGTGTAGGAATTCATGATACAAAAGGAAGAGCCGCCTACGGTGGACAAATCTTTAATGGAGCTGGTAGCCATGGTTGTATCAATACTCCAATAAATCATGTTCGTACAATTTTTAATTCAGCAGAAAATGGTATGCCAGTAGTAATATATTAATTAATTAGTCGATTATTTTATAATAGTCGACTTTTTTTATTGTAAAAAAATAAAAATTAATGGTATTCTATATGTAAAGAAAAGGGGTAAATTATGGATTCAGATTTATTATTATTTTTGAGTAGTTTAAACACGAATTATAATTGGATAGGTCCAATTATTGAAAATTATGACACATTAGATGATATTATCTACGATAATGCAAAAAAACTTTTAGAAGTAGATTCTAAAATTTACGAATTTATTCTAAAAAATATGAAAAAATTCGATATAAATTTGTACAAAGAAAAATTATGGAAAAACAGTATAAAATTTACTACATACGGTGATTCAAAATATCCGAAAAAATTACTTGAAATAGATGATGCACCATATACTTTGTACTATAAAGGTAATTTGAATGAAGATTTCGATAATTGTGTTTCATTTGTCGGAGCTAGAAAATGCAGTCAATATGGATCTTATGCATGTAAAAAATTTGTATCTGAAATCTCACAATATAAAATACCCGTAGTTAGTGGATTGGCTCTTGGTATAGACAAAATTTCTCATCAAACTTCTCTTGAAAATAATAATAAAACAATTGGAGTTTTAGGGTGTGGAATAGATCAAGTTTATCCAAGGAGCAATTATAGAGTGTTTCAAGATATGATTTCATCACATAACGGAGTAATTATGAGTGAATATCCTTTTGGAATAGCACCATTGCCATATAATTTTCCGTTTAGAAATAGAATAATTTCTGGTTTATCACTTGCAACTGTCGTTATTGAAGCAAAAGAGAAAAGCGGTACATTAATCACATCATCTTATGCCTTGTCTCAAGGTAGAGAAATATTTGCTGTTCCTGGAAATATTAACTCAGTTTATTCAACCGGAACTAATCAATTAATAAAAGATGGGGCTTACATATTAACTGACGTTTTGGATATTATAACTCAAATCCCTGAATTTCAAAATAAATATATAGAAAAACCACAATTGAGTTTTGATTTGAATGAATTGGAACGTAAAATATTTAATTTATTGAAAATTTGCGCAAATTCACCAGATGAAATTTCTATAAAATTAAATGAAGATATATCTGATGTTTTAATGAGTTTGACCAAAATGGAATTGTTGGGAATTGTTGTGGATATTGGAAGCAAATACTCATTAAAGTAGATTGAATAATGTGATATAATAACATTGGAATTTTAAAGAGGAGAATGATATGGACAAAAAACAATTAGCTATTAATACTATTAGATTATTATCTGTAGAAATGATTCAAAAAGCGAATTCAGGTCATCCTGGACTTCCTTTAGGTGCAAGCCCTATGACATATACATTATTTAACGACATAATGCATTTTTCACCAAAACACAGCGATTGGATAAATAGGGACAGATTTATTTTATCAGCTGGTCATGGTTCTGCAATGTTATATTCACTTTTACATTTATTTGGATTTGGAATAACTGTAGATGATTTAAAAGAATTTAGACAATATAGCAGCTTAACACCAGGACATCCAGAATATTTGCATACAAAAGGAATTGATGCGACGACTGGTCCTTTAGGACAAGGATTAAGTATGGCTGTTGGTATGGCAATTGCTCAAGAATATATGGCCAGTCAATTTAATACTGAAAACCACAAAATTTTTGACAACTATACTTACACAATTGTTGGTGATGGTTGTCTTCAAGAAGGAATAACTAATGAAGCTAGTTCAATAGCTGGATCATTAAAACTATCAAAACTGATTTGTTTATATGATTCTAACAATATAACAATTGAAGGCGATACAAAAAATATTTTCTCAGAAAATGTCAGAGCTAGATATGAAGCATTGGGCTGGGATACTTATTTTGTAGAAGATGGAAATGATATAGACAAAATAAGAGAAACTATTGAAATTGCGAAAACAACTGATAAACCATCATTTATTGAAATAAAAACAAAAATTGGTTATGGAAGTGTTGTTGAAGGAACTGCAAAAGCTCATGGTGCTCCAATTGGCGCAGAAAATATTCCAAGTTTAAAAGAAAAATTAGGATTAGACTTTACAGAAGAATTCTATATTCCACAAGAAGTAAAGGAACTTTTTGAACAATCAGCTTCAGAAAAGGAAAAATATTATTCTGAATGGGAAAATATGTTTGAAGACTACAAACAAACTCACAAAGATCTTTATGATAAGTTAATGAAATTCTTATCTAAAGAAACTGATGAAGATTATTTAACATCTAAAGAGTTTACTAGCTTTGAAAAAGACGATGCCACAAGATCATATTCACATGTTTTATTAAATAGATTAAAAGATAAGCAATTAAATATTGTTGGAGGATCAGCTGATTTAGCTCCTTCTAATAAAACTTTTATGGATGGTTTAGATGTGTTTACACAAACTAATAGATCTGGAAGAAACATACAATTCGGAGTTAGAGAACATGCAATGGCGGCTATCACGAATGGTATCAGTTTATATGGTGGATTGATTCCTTATTGCGCTACGTTTATGATTTTCTCAGATTATTTAAAACCAGCGATGAGATTGTCAGCTTTAATGAAGAGACAAGTAATATATATATTGACTCATGATTCAATTGGTGTTGGAGAAGACGGACCTACTCACGAACCAATAGAACAATTAGCAATGCTTAGAACTATTCCAAATCTTAATACTATCAGACCTGCTGATGGATTTGAAACATCAATGGCATATAAGATAGCATTAGAAAATAAAGAAACACCAACAGCCTTGGTATTATCTAGACAAAAATTAGTAAATTTAAAAGAAACTAACGAAGAAGCTCTAAAAGGTGGATATATTCTTAAAAAACAAGATTCTCCTGATTTAGTTATAATAGCAACAGGTTCTGAAGTTAAACTTGCATTAGATGCAAGTGAAGCTCTTGAAAAAGAAGGAGTTAAAGCTCAAGTTGTATCAATGATGTGTCAAGAAATTTTTGACAAACAAGATCAAGAATACAAAGATTCTGTTATTCCAAAAAATGTAGAAAAAAGAGTTAGTATTGAATGCTTGTCAACTTATGGATGGCAAAAATATACAGGACTTAATGGATTAAATATCGGTATAGATGAATTCGGTATGAGCGCTCCAGGAAGTAAGATAATGGAACATTTTGGATTTACGACAGAAAAAATAGTTGAAAAAATAAAACAATATTTATAATCAATAGGCCGTCAACAATTTTATGTTGATGGTCTTTTTATTTTCAAATTTTAATCGTTTTTAAAATTGAAATACTAATTCTTTTATGGTATATTTTTTATGGGAATATTAAAATATAGTTAAAGAATCGTAAAGAGGTGGATATGTTAAATATTGTTCTTTTAGAACCTGAAAAGCCTTCAAATACAGGGAATATAGGAAGAACTTGTGTTCTAACTAATTCCAGATTACATTTAGTTAGGCCATTTAGCTTTAGACTAGATGACAAGTTATTAAAGAGGTCTGGAATGGATTATTGGGATAAAGTTGATTTAGTTATTCATGATGATATGGATGAATTTTTAGAATATATAAAGGGAAATGATAGAGTATTTTATGTCGAAACTTTTGCAACAAATTATTATCATGAGCTTGAATATCAAGATGGTGATTTTTTCGTGTTCGGAAAGGAATCTTCAGGTATAGATAAAGATTTAGTGGATAAGCACAAAGATCATTCTATAAAGATTCCAATGAATATGACAATTGATAGATCATTAAATTTAGCAAATTCGTGCAATATAGTTTTATTTGAAGCATTAAGACAAATAGATTTTCCAGGATTAAAGTAGGAGGTTTTATGGATATTATAACTCCGGTTTTAGGGGGATTGGCACTTTTCTTGTTTGGAATGACAATAATGGGTGAAGGTCTTCAAAAATCGTCAGGTAATAAGTTAAAAAAGATAGTAGGTTCTTTAACTAGGAATAAATACATAGGTGTGTTACTAGGTATAGTAGTAACGATGGTAATACAATCATCATCTGCAGCAACAGTAATGGTTGTGGGATTTGTAAATGCAGGGTTAATGCCTTTGAATCAAGCTGTTGGAGTAATTATAGGAGCAAATGTTGGAACTACAATTACTGCGCAAATAATAGCTTTTGATATAGCAAAATATGCACCTTTAATTGTGGCTTTTGGTGTGCTTTTGTACATAAGTGCAAAGGATGATAGAAAAAAGAATTTAGGCGAGGTTTTTGTTGGCTTAGGTTTAATTTTCATAGGAATGAATACTATGGGAGATGGGCTAAATCCATTATCTAAAGAATTGTGGTTTAAAAATGCCTTATTAAAATTAAACTCACCAGTAATCGGCGTTTTTGTAGGATTTTTCTTAACAACTGCAGTACAATCATCTTCTGCTTCCATTGGGTTAATACAAGCTTTAGGGAAACAAGGATTACTTACAATAAATCAAGCTGCTCCATTATTACTTGGTGGAAACATTGGTACAACTACTACTGCATTATTGTCTTCTATTGGTGCTGGAAAAAACGCCAAAAGAGCAGCAATAATACATTTATTATTTAATCTTATAGGTACTGTTATAGTGCTTATATTCCTAAATAAATTGATGCAAAACATAGTATACATGTTAACTCCATTAAATGTTTCAAGACAAATAGCTAACTATCATACATTGTTTAATGTAATAAATGTTTTAATACAACTTCCAGTTTCAAACTTTTTAGTTAAAGCTGCTATGAAAATTGTTCCAGGAGAAGAACACGCAAAAGACTTACAATATTTAGATGACAGAATTTTGGAAACTCCTTCTATTGCAGTTGAACAAGCTAGACTTGAAGTTATTAGAATGAGTGATATAGTTTATCAAAATTTTAAAAATGTTGATGAATATTTTATGACAGGTAACAAAAAACTAAGATCAATAATATTAGAAGAAGAAAAAAGAATTAATAATTTGGAAAAACATATCGTTGAGTATCTTGTAAAATTATCTAACAAATCAATTTCAGATGAAGAACACACACAAATTTTTATTATGCAAGATATGCTTAATGATCTTGAAAGAATAGGAGATCATGTTGAAAATATATGCGGAATTGTAACTCTTATTTATGATGAAGAAAAGGAATTTAGCAAAGTAGCTATCGATGAGTATAAAGACTTATATTCAAATGTAGAAAATGCAATAATAGATTCAACTATGGCATTTAAAAACAATGACCAATCATTGGCTTCTAAGGTCGCAAACATTGAAAATAATGTAGACTTTTTAGAAAAAAAATATAGACATAATCATATCAAAAGAATTAACAACAATGAATGTGATTCCACTGTTGGAGTCAATTTCTTAGATATTCTATCAAATTTGGAAAGAATATCTGACCATTGCACAAATATATCCAATTATACTCTTCATATTGAGGTTTAGAATTTGATTAATAAGATTATAAATCGGGTATATAATTAAAGTATGTATTATGAAATATTTCAAGGAGGATTAAATGAAAGTAGCAATTAGTGGATTTGGAAGAATAGGTAGAGATGTAACAAGAATTTTAATTCAAAAAAATGACCCTGATCTTGAATTAGTGGCATTGAACATTACAAGTGACCTTAAAACAAATGCACATCTTTTAAAGTATGACTCAATTTATCGTACTTTTGAAAAAGACGTTGAAGTATTAGCAGATGACAAAATTAAAATTGGTGATAGGGAAATAACTGTTGTAAATAACAGAAATCCAGAAGAATTACCATGGAAAGAATTAGGTGTTGATCTAGTTATTGATTCAACAGGCGCTTTTAAAGACAAAGAAGGTTTATCAAAACATATTAAAGCAGGTGCAAAGAAAGTATTATTAACTGCTCCAGGTAAAGCAGATGTTAAAATGATCGTAGTTGGAGTAAACGATAAAGAATACGATCCAAAAACTGATGATATTATATCTAATGCTTCATGTACAACTAACTGCTTAGCTCCAGTAGCTAAAGTTTTGGATGATGAATTTGGCATTGAAAAAGGTTTAATGACAACAATTCACGCTTATACTAACGATCAAAACATTCAAGATGCTCACCACAAAGATTTAAGACGTGCGAGAGCAGCTGCTTTAAGTATGATTCCTACAACTACAGGCGCTGCTAAAGCTGTTGGTAAAGTTCTTCCACAATTAGAAGGAAAAATGACTGGACTTGCAGTTCGTGTACCAACTCCTACTGGATCTATTACTGATTTGACAGTTCTTTTAGGTAAGGAAGTTACAAAAGAAGATATCAATAATGCTATGAAAAAAGCTAGTGAAGGCGAATTGAAAGGCATCTTAGGATATTCTGAAGATCAATTGGTATCTTCAGACATCATTGGAGATGAAAGAAGCTCAATATTTGATGCTGATATGACTTATGCTTTAGGAAATATGGTAAAAATTGCTTCTTGGTATGACAACGAATGGGGTTATAGTTCAAGAGTATTTGATTTAGCAAAGATTATAGCTACAAGATAATAAAACTATTTAGAGTCGATGGTAAAATATTTTTGCAATCGACTCTTTTCAAAGAAAGGTTAATCTATGAATAAAAAAACACTAAAAGATTTAAATGTTGAAAATAAAAGAGTATTGGTAAGAGTTGACTTCAATGTTCCAATTAAAGACGGTATTATAACTGATACGAATAGAATAGAAGCATCTATCGCAACAATAAAGTATTTAATTGATAATAATGCTAAAGTTATTTTAATGAGTCACTTAGGTAGACCAAAAGGCGAACCAAAACCTGAATTCTCATTAAAACCGGTTGCAGAAAAGCTTTCAGAAATTTTGGGACAAGAAGTAAAATTTGTAGATAATGATAAAGTTGTGGATAATTCTGTTATTGAGCAAAGTAAGCAATTACAACCTAAAGAAATCATGCTAATTCAAAACACAAGATATAGAAAAGAAGAAGAAAAAAATGATGAAGAGTTTTCTAAAGAATTATCACAATTAGCTGATTTGTATGTAAACGATGCTTTTGGAACAAGCCATAGAGCACACGCATCAAATGTAGGAGTGTCAAAGTTCTTACCAAGTGCTGTAGGATTTTTAGTCCAAAAAGAAATAGAAATAATGGGTAAAGCTCTTGAAGATCCTGAAAGACCTTTTACAGCAATATTAGGTGGTGCAAAAGTTTCTGATAAAATTGGAGTAATAGAAAATCTATTGGAAAAAGTTGACACTATACTAATAGGTGGTGCTATGGCATATACTTTCATTAAGTCACAAGGAAAAAATGTCGGTAAATCTTTAATCGAAGAAGATAAATTAGATTTAGCAAAATCTCTATTAGAAAAAGCTCAAGAAAAAGGAGTTAAAATATTCTTACCAGTTGATTTTGTTGCAGCTAAAGAAATGACAGAAGAATCTGATTCAAAAGTAATTGGTGTAGATGAATTTACAGACGATATTGCAGGATTTGATATTGGAACTAAAACTATAAAGATTTTTGATGAAGAAATACAAAAGTCCAAGACTGTTGTATGGAATGGCCCAATGGGTGTATTTGAAATTAAACAATTTAGTAAAGGTACTTTTGAAGTTGCAAATTCTTTAGTAAAATCTGATGCTACAACTATTGTTGGTGGTGGCGATAGTGCTTCAGCAATTGCAAAATCTGGAAATAAAGACAAAGTAACACACGTTTCAACAGGTGGTGGAGCTTCTTTGGAATTCTTAGAAGGCAAAGTGTTACCTGGTATTGATTGTATTGATGAGAGATAGTAATATGAGAAAACCATTAATTGCAGGAAATTGGAAGATGAATATGACAGATGGAGAAACTAAGCAGTTTCTAAATGATTTAAAGAATTTCGAAATTTCTGATAATGTAGAAGCTTGTATAATATCTCCATTTACATCACTAAAAACTCTCACAGAAGCTTTAAAAGATACAAATATTTCTACTGGAGCACAAAACATGTATTTCGAAGATAGCGGTGCTTTTACGGGAGAAATTTCTCCGAATATGCTGAAAGATCTAGGAGTTGACTATGTTATAATTGGTCATTCTGAAAGAAGAACAATATTCAAAGAAGATGACGAACTATTAAATAAGAAAATAATATCAGCTTTAAATCACAATCTTAAGCCAATACTTTGCTGCGGAGAAAACTTAGAACAAAGAGAATCTAACAATCACGAAAAAATTGTAGAATCACAAATAAGATCAGACTTAAAAGGAATAAGCGAACAAGATTTAAAATCCAAACTTGTAATCGCTTATGAGCCAATATGGGCTATTGGGACTGGTAAAACAGCTTCAAGCGACGATGCACAATCAATGTGTAACTTTATAAGAAATTTATTGGCAGAAATGTATAGCAAAGATCTGGCTGATTCAATTAGAATACAATATGGCGGAAGTGTAAAACCTGAAAATGTAACTGATATAATGTCAAAAGAAGACATTGATGGAGCTTTAGTAGGGGGTGCAAGTTTAGAAGCAGACAGTTTTTCTAAACTAATTAATTATGGAAAATAGAAAAGACAAATTAATTCTTATAATCTTAGATGGTTGGGGATTAGGCAAAGACTATCCAGGAAATGTTATCAAATTAGCTGATACTCCAATTTTTGACAGACTGATGAGTGAATATCCAAATTCACAATTGATTGCTTCAGGAAATGAAGTAGGTCTTCCAGCAGGACAAATGGGAAATTCCGAAGTAGGACACATGAATATTGGCTCTGGTAGAATAATTTATCAAGATTTAAGTAAGATTACTAATGACATAGAATCTGGAAAATTTTATGAAAATGAAGTTTTAAAAAATATTATCTTAAAAACCAAAGAAAAAAATAAAAAACTTCATTTACTAGGATTGGTTTCTTTTGGTGGAGTTCATTCTCATTATGATCACCTTGTAGCAATCCTAAAAATGTGCAAAAAATTAGATTTTAATGATGTAGTAATACATTGTTTTACAGATGGTAGAGATGTGTCACCAACATCTGCAATAACAGACTTAAAACAATTACAAGACGATATAGAAGAAATTGGTGTAGGTAAAATTGCATCTGTTAGCGGTCGTTATTATGCAATGGATAGAGACAAAAGATGGGACAGAGTAGACAAAGCTTATAATTGCATAACTAATGGTGAAGGAAATAAAAGTAACGATCCAATAAAATATTTACAAGATAGTTATGATAAAAATATCACTGATGAATTTATTGAACCTTGTGCAATAGTCGATGAAAATAATAACGCAATAAAAGTTGAAAATGAAGATTCTTTTGTATTCTTTAATTTCAGACCAGATAGAGCAAGACAACTTACAAGAGCTTTTGTTGACGATGATTTTGATGGTTTTAAAAGAACAAAATACAAAGGTATTTCATTTGTAACAATGACAGAATACGATAAAACTATCAAAAATGTACAAATAGCTTATCCAAAACAAGGGTATAATAATGTATTAGGACAAATTATTTCTGAAAACGGATTAAAGCAATTAAGAATTGCAGAAACAGAAAAATATGCACATGTAACATTTTTCTTTAATGGCGGTATCGAAAAAGAATTCGAAAATGAAGATAGGATACTAGTTCCATCTCCAAAAGTATCAACTTACGATCTTAAGCCAGAGATGAGTGCTGTTGAAGTTAAAAATCATGTTGTTGATGTTATTAATAAAGATATTTACGATTTAATAATATTAAACTTTGCAAATTCAGATATGGTTGGTCATACTGGTGTAATTTCCGCCGATAAGATAGCTGTTGAAACCGTTGATAAATGTTTAGAGGAAATATTACGAGCTATAGATAAAAACGGAAATTATCATGCATTGATAACTGCTGATCATGGGAATAGTGAATATTTGATTGATGAAATGACAGGTGGGCCATTCACAGCACATACAACTAATCCGGTGCCTTTTATAGAATATCCTGACAAGGATATCGAGTTGAATAATGGTATTTTAGCTGATATAGCACCAACAATTTTAGAATTGATGAAAATAGATAAGCCTTCAGAAATGACAGGTAAATCTTTAATTAAAAAAGGAGAATAAATAATGAGTTCAATAATTGACATTTATGCAAGAGAAGTTTTAGATTCTAGGGGAAATCCTACAGTTGAAGTTGAAGTTTATACTGAAGCAGGAGCAATGGGATCAGCGATAGTTCCTTCAGGTGCTTCTACTGGAGTACACGAAGCAGTAGAATTAAGAGACAATGATAAAAAAAGATTTTTAGGAAAAGGTGTTGAAACCGCCGTTGATAATGTAAACTTAGAAATAGCAGATGAATTAGTAGGTTGGGATGTATTTGATCAAGTTGGAATAGATAATTATCTAATAGAATTAGATGGCACTGAAAATAAATCTAGACTTGGTGCAAATGCTATTTTAGGTGTTTCTTTAGCTGTTGCAAAAGCTGCTGCAGATGAAAATGGACAAAGATTATTTGAATATATAGGTGGAGTAAACGGTAAGACTTTACCTGTACCAATGATGAACATTTTAAACGGTGGACAACACGCTGATAATAATGTTGACATTCAAGAATTTATGATTATGCCTGTAGGTGGAGAAAATTTTAAAGAATCCTTAAGAATTGGTACAGAAGTATTTCATAATCTAAAAAATGTACTGAAATCTAGAAAATTAAATACTGCTGTTGGAGATGAAGGTGGTTTTGCACCAAATCTTGAATCTAACGAAGAAGCTTTACAAACTATAGTTGAAGCTATTAAAAAAGCTGGATATGAACCAGGAAAAGATGTAATGATTGCTATAGATGCTGCAGCTAGTGAATTTTATGAAGATGGTAAATACAATATGGCTGGGGATAATGCAGTAAGAACTAGCGATGAAATGATTGAATATTACAAAAACTTAGTTGAAAAATATCCTATTATTTCTATTGAAGACGGATTAGCTGAAGACGATTGGGATGGTTGGAAGAAACTAACTAAAGAATTAGGATCTAAAATTCAATTAGTTGGTGATGATTTATTTGTTACAAATGTTAAGAGATTACAAAAAGGTATTGAAATGGGAGTATGCAATTCCATTTTAATAAAATTAAATCAAATCGGAACTTTAACAGAAACTCTTGATGCAATAGAACTAGCGAAAAGACATGGATATACAGCTGTAATATCTCACAGATCCGGAGAAACTGAAGATACAACTATTGCTGATGTTGCTGTCGCTACTAATGCTGGCCAAATTAAGACTGGCTCAACTTCAAGAACTGACAGAATCTGTAAATATAATCAATTATTAAGAATTGAAGATATGCTAGAATCTACTGCAGTATATGATGGAATAAAAACTTTTTACAATTTAAGCAAATAATGAAAATACATGGAATCACAGCGATTATTAGCTGTGATTCCTATTAATTAGGTGTAAAATGCTAATCACTACATTAATATTAATACAGATAATTTTAACAACAATTGTATACATATATTTCAATCCAATTTTTATAGCAGTTGATGTAGTGGTTACAGGATTGCTTCTCTTTAAAGATAAGAAGAAACTTATTGTCTCACTGTTAGTATTATTTCTGACTATTTTTCATTTAAACATTATTAATGATAATTACAAAAATATTAAAGATAATGAATTTGTAGATATTAATGCTGTAGTTATCAATAAAAACAGATCCAATAAAAAGTACATTGTAAAAGTCACTAATCAAAATAATGTAAAATTTTTATTAACAACTAAAAGAGATTTGAATATTGGTGATATAGTTAATATAAGATCAAAAGTTAATAAAGCATATACAAATGGTAATCCATATATGTTTAACTATAAATTTTATTTACTAAAAAACAACATATATGGAGATATATACTGTAGAACTGATCCTGATATAATAGGAAAATCTAACTCACATTTATTAAGAATTAGAAGTAAAATTTTAAACCACATAGTTTTTAAATTAGATTCTAATTTTAACGAAAATGAATCTTCTGTATTAAAGTCTATATTTACAGGATTTAATTTCTTGAGTGAAGATTACACAAATGATGTTAAAGTATTAGGAATAAGTCATGTATTCGCGATAAGTGGTCTACATATTATTATTCTATACACCATTTTTAATAAATTATTTGGTATTTTTAAGATTAACAGAAAAATTATTTCTTGGTTATCTTTGTTTCTCATTGCAATTTATGGATATGCAGTAGGTCTACCTTCATCTATAGTTAGAGCATTTATTATGTTATTTATAGTGGAATTATCTAATCAAATGCAGATAGATTGGTATAATTTAAATAATTTAATTATTGCAGCTATCTTAATTTTGCTTATGAATCCATATAATCTATTTGATGTCGGATTTATTTTTTCATTTTTAGCAACATTTACTATTTTATATTTGTATCCAAAATTCAAAAAACAAAACAGCAAACTACGTAATTATTTGATGCTTTCTTCTTTAGTTTATATAATATTATTACCAATACAACTTAGGTTTTTTAATGAATTTACATTTGGTTTTATCATTGGAAATACCATTATTTTACCTATTTTTACACTTATCATACAATTGTCGGCTTTTGTACTTTTGATACCTAATAGCTTTAATTATGTATTTGTTCAAATTATAAAATTTTGTTTAAAGATTATAAATTATATCTTCATTACAATTAATTCATTTAATATACAAATTCATAGTTTTATGAGCTTTTCTATATTGATGATTTTTGTTTATTATATAATAATATTTGAGATTTATAACAGACACTACATTAAAACTTTAAACGTTTTTAATAAACAAACTTTAAAAAATATGTTTTTTATAAGCGTAATTATGCCGATAATTTTAAATATTTTTAATCCTATTACGCATATAAACTTTGTGGATATTGGTCAAGGTGATTGCTTACTTGTAAGACAATATTTTAAAAGTTTTATGATAGATACAGGAGGTTCATACAAATCAGAAGATAAATCTGGAACTTACCTTGTAGAATATCTACACAAAATAGGTTTAAATAATCTTGATTATGTATTCTTGACTCATTTTGATGAAGATCATAGTAAAAATTTAATTAATATTAACAAATCTTATAATCCAATAGTTTTATCTAGAACTAATGGAGAAAAAATATTAAAAAGCAAGTATAATCAAAATAACCATTACGTAAATCTACAAGATAATCAATTACTAAAAATTGGAAATGTTTATATCAAAGTCATTGATAAACCCATAAGTGATGAAGAGAACGATAAATCTATAGTTTACAAAGTATATGTTAATGATATTTCATTACTAATTACAGGAGACATTTCTAGAGAATATGAAAGAAATATTTTAAATGAAGATATAACATCTGATGTGTTGAAAATTTCCCATCACGGAAGTAAAAACAGTTCAGATTTAAATTTCTTAAAAAAGGTTAATCCCAAAATATCTATTATTTCTGTAGGTCTAAGAAATGATTATGGACACCCACATCATGAAACACTAGATAATTTAAATAAACTAAATATTCCAATAAAAAGAACTGATAAAGATGGAAACATTGAGATTGTCTCAAGCAAGATATTTAATACTATAAGATCTAATAGAGATAAGTATTCGATTTATAATATTTTAGTGAAAGAACAAAATTCAATTATTACAACAATTTTCGTATTATATTACTTTAAGAGTAGAGGAGCAAAAGATGGATTTTTCATTGGCGAAACAAAAATTAGATAATAATTTGTTGTCTAATCTAATTTTAATACACGGAGAAGAAAAGTTTTATATAGAAAAATATCTGTCATTAATAAAAAAGCACTACAAGGCTCAAAGTTTTGATGAGTACGAAATATCAGATTTCGAAAAAATATATAGTTCTTCTGAAACTATTCCTATGTTTAGTGATAAAAGACTCATTTTAATCGATGATGTAGATTTAACTAAAACAGGAATTTCAAAAAACAAGGAAAGTATTGATAATTTATTACCTTATATTAGAGAGATTCCAGAGTATACTTTGATTATAATGACATCATACGGAAATGTATTTAAGTCTAAATTTTTAAAAGAAATAATAAACTATGGATCAGATATTGAATTCAATAAGTTAAACAGAAATCAATTAAAAGCTTATATAATAAATTACCTAAAAGGGAAGAAGATTAATAATAATATCGTTAACATTTTTATTGAATATTCTCTTTATCTTATAAAAAATTCTGAAAAGACTTTAATTGATGTTAATAATGAATTAGATAAGTTTATAAATTTAGAGAAAGATGAAATAACAGAACATGATTTGAATTCTCTAATAAATCAATATGATAAAAATATTTTCGATTTAACAGATTCAATAGCATCAAAAGATTTATCTAAGACGATATATTACTTAAATTTACTTATAAATGACACATCAGACACTTTTAAAGCACTTCATATGGTTATTAGATTATTTAGAAATTTATTATATATAAAAGAACTTCTACGTTTGAAAGTTTCGCAAACTGAAATCACAAAGAGAGTAAAAATATCATCATACGAATTAAATAAAGTTCAAAGTTTTGTGAAAAATTGGAGATATGACCAGTTAAGATTTGCGATTCATAAAATGTATGAAATAGAAACTACATTAAAAACAAATACGTTAAATTCTAAGTACTATATAGAAAATAGTATTTGCGAAATTTTAGCAAAAAAATAAAGGTTGAATTTACTTCAACCTTTAAATAATGTAATGGATCCTTTACATTATTTCTATGCTAATTTGTTTAATTCTTTAGCCATTCTGCTAATTTTTTTAGCTGCACTGTTTTTAGAAATTGTGTTCTTACTTGCAGCTTGGTCAATCTTTTTAGTTGCTAAATTAAATAATTTAGTAGCGTCTTCTTTATCGTTTTTTTCAACAGCTGCTTCAAATTTCTTAATGAAAGTTTTGATAGCTGATTTTTTAGATTTATTTCTAGCTGTTTCAAGTTTAGTTACATCAATTCTTTTAATTGCTGATTTAATATTTGCCATAATATCCCTCCTTTATTTTTGAACAGTGTTATTATTATACACTATAGAATTAATTATTTCAAGTAATCTAGAACATTAATTGTAAATTATGTTATAATAGGTTGGTAAAGAATGGTGATAGTATGAAGAAATTTTTAGATAGTAAGTTTTCAAATTTGCTATTTGCAATATTTATAGCTTTAGTAGTATGTTTCGTAATAAAAACTTTTATTTTAGAAACACAAATAGTAAAATCATCAAATATGAGTCCCACTTTAACTTCTGGAGATTTTGTTCTTATTAATAAATTAAATAAAATAACAGGATACATTAAAAAAACTGATATAGTTAAGTATTATGATGAGAAAAATTCAGAATCTAATATTGCAAGAGTTATTGCAATGCCTAAAGATTCAGTGGAAATTATAAATGATGATATTTTTGTTAACGGAAAAAGAATATATGAACCCTATATTTTATTGCAACAGTCAAAAAAATTAAACAATAATAAATGGGTATTAAGTAAAGATGAATATTTTGTTATAAATGATGATAGAGAACTAGATAATTATAATGACAGCAGGTACATCGGACCTATTAATAAAGATTCGATAATCGGTGTCGTTTTCTTTAGGTTATATCCTGTTGATAAGATTGGTTCGATTTAGGAGATTTAAATGAAACACGATAAAAAATGCATAAGAAATTTTTCAATAATTGCGCATATAGATCATGGTAAGTCAACATTAGCTGATAGATTGATTGAAGAGACTGGTATGCTTACTCATAGGGAAATGAGTGAACAGGTTTTGGATTCTATGGATTTGGAACGCGAAAGAGGAATAACAATCAAATTAAAAGCCATTAAATTATCTTATAAGGCTAAAGATGGCAATGTATACAATCTTAATTTAATAGATACACCAGGTCATGTTGACTTTACTTATGAAGTAAGTAGGTCATTAAAAGCGTGTGAAGGTGCAGTATTAATTGTCGATGCAACGCAAGGTGTTGAGGCTCAAACATTAGGAAATGTATACTTGGCTATCGACCAAAATTTAGAAATTTTGCCTGTAATAAATAAGATAGATTTGCCAAGTGCCGACATTGATTTTGCAAAAAAGGAAATAGAAGATATTATTGGATTAGATGCTGAAAATGTTCCAGCAGTATCAGCAAAAGAAGGAATAAATATAGTAGATGTATTAGAAGACATAGTAAACAATGTTCCTGCTCCAGTTGGGGACGAAAATAAACCTTTAAAGGCATTGATATTTGATTCATATTACGATTTTTACAAAGGTGTTGTTGTTTATGTCAGAGTTTTTGATGGTTGTATAAAGCCAGGATCAGAAATTTTAATGATGTCTACTAACAAATCATTTGAAGTTACTGAATGCGGTTACACATCTTCTGGTATGGTTAGCACAGATGAAATTAGCGCTGGAGATGTAGGATATGTTGTTTGCAGTATCAAAAATGTAAAAGATGCTAGAGTAGGTGACACTATAACAGATAAACATAATCCTGTGGATAAACCTCTCGAGGGATATAAGCAAGTTACACCAATGGTTTATTGTGGTATTTATCCTGCTGAAGGTGAAGATTTCAATTCTGTAAGGGATGCACTAGAAAAACTTCAAGTTAATGATGCAGCTTTGACATTTGAAAATGAAACATCAATCGCACTAGGTTTTGGATTGAGATGTGGATTTTTAGGGTTGTTACACATGGAAATTATTCAAGAAAGATTAGATAGAGAATTTGACTTAGATATCATTGCTACTGCACCAAGTGTAATATATAAAGTTCATAAAAAAGATGGAACTGAAGTAGAAATACAAAATCCTACAAATTTCCCTAAGGAAACTGAAATTGACTATGTTGAAGAACCAGTTGTCCATGCAGAAATCATGACTCCTACAGATTATGTAGGAGTAATTATGGAACTTTGTCAGGGAAAAAGAGGAACCTTCATAGACATGACTTACCTTGACGAAAAAAGGGTAACAATAAAATACAAATTACCATTAAATGAAGTAATTTACGATTTCTATGACGCCTTAAAATCAAAAACAAGAGGATACGCATCTTTGGATTATGAACTAATTGGTTATGAAAAATCTGATTTAATTAAACTTGAAATAATGATTAATTCAGAAAAAGTTGACGCATTAACATTAATTGTTCACGAAGATTTAGCTTATGAAAGAGCAAGAAAAATTGTAACAAAACTTAAAGATGAAATACCAAGACATCAATTTGTAATTCCTGTGCAAGCTGCAATAGGAAATAAAATAATCGCAAGAGAAACTATAAAAGCATACAGAAAAGATGTACTTGCTAAATGTTATGGCGGAGATATAACTAGAAAGCGTAAACTATTAGAAAAACAAAAAGAAGGTAAAAAGCGAATGAGATCTGTCGGTAGTGTAGACGTTCCTCAAGAAGCTTTCTTATCAGTATTAAAATACGATGAAGGAAATTAAATTTGTTAAGCCAAGCGAAAGTTTGGCTTATTTTTATAGGAGGAGTTATGAAAGGAATCTATATTCACATACCTTTTTGTGATTATAAGTGTAACTATTGTGATTTTTCAACAATGACTAAACAGTATCAAAGAGTTGATGAATACTTTGATTTATTACAAACAGAAATAAATATGTACAAGAATCCTAATGACAAAATAGATACCATTTATATAGGAGGAGGAACTCCAAATCTTGTCAATTCTAAATATATTGAAAAAACCTATAACTTAATAGATAACTGTTTTAACATACAATTAAAGGAATTTGCTATTGAATGCAATCCAGAGTTCGTCACAAAAGAAAAAATAGAAAACTATAAAAAAATTGGTATAGATAGAATATCATTAGGAGTTCAATCATTTAATGATCAGTACAACAAATTTTTAGGAAGAGGGCACAAGGTATCAGATGTTTTAAAGTCATTTGAAATAATTAGAGATTATATTGATAATATTTCAATTGATTTGATATTTGGATTTCCAAATCAAACTTTAGAATCTCTGGATAATGATCTTTATTATATCGAAAAACTCAACCCAAATCATGTTTCTCGGTATAACATGATATTAGAACCGGGAACAAAATTTTACAAAGAATATGATGACATAAATCGAAATGATGATAAAGAATACGATATGTATTTAAAGATTTGTAATGGTTTAGAAAAATACAAACATTACGAAATTTCTAATTTTGCAAAAGATAAATTTGAATCCATTCACAACAAGATTTACTGGAAAGACGAAAATTATTATGGATTTGGTTTATCTTCCTCCGGTTATTTAAATCAACACAGATACACAAATGAGTTTTTCTATCCAGATTATAAGAAAAAAATATTGAATAATGAAAAGCCTATTAGTTTTTCTGAAAAAATTGATTTAGAAAAAAGAGAATTTGAATTCATAATAACCAATATGAGATTAAAAGAAGGATTAGATTTAAAAGTATACCAAGATAAATTTGGAATAAATTTATATGCTAAGAACAAAAAATTAATTGATAACTGGATTAATAGAGGATTATTAACTTTAGATAATAATCATCTAAGCTTTACAAATCAAGGTTTTTTCGTGTCAAATAGTTTTTTCGTAGATATTTTAGTATAACACTTGACACAGTAGAAAACATAGTGTATAATTTTATTATCACTCAAGGTAATAGGTTGCTAACAAAAAAGAGGTGAGGTCTTGAATGAAAATTTAACACAAAGAAAATTTAATATCTTACTCGCGACTATAGACAATTATATAAAGACTGCTCAGCCAATTGGATCTCGAGTTTTATCTAAGAATTATAATATAGGATTCAGTCCAGCTACTATTAGAAATGAGATGAGCGATTTAGGAGATTTGGGATATTTAGTACAATCTCATATTTCATCAGGAAGAATTCCATCTCAAAAAGCTTTCAGATTGTATGTGGATTATATCCTAGACAAACTCTATAAAACTGACGATTCTAGTTCTTCATTAATGTCTATAAGAAAACCCTATGAAAGAATTGTTGAACCGGAGAAATTAATTAAATCTTCTTCTCAATTCATTTCTGAGATAACTCAGTATCCTGTGATTTCTATGTTAAAAAAATCAGATAGGATGCATTTATCTCACATAGAGTTACTTCCAATTAGCGAATATAATTATGTTTTATTAACGTTATATGATTCTGGTGATTTAAATCATACTGTGATTTCATCAGAACAAGTCATAGAACAAAATGAATTAATTAAGATTAATTTTCTATTGAAGAAACTTTTTTTAGGGAAAAATCTAAATGAAGTTTATGATAATTTAGACGAATTTTCTTCAAAATATAAATATAATGATCTTTTTAAAGGTGCAATTACCGATATTATTGAAAATGAAAAAGATAAGTTATCTTCAATGTATGTATCTGTTGAAGGTTTATCAAATATTTTCAAATATAGTGAATATAGTGACTTAGACAAAGTCAAAAGCATAATAGAATACCTTGAAGACAAAGACAAAATAGTGAATATTTTGAATTCTTCAGATAATTTCTTGGACATTAAAGTAGGAAATGAAAATAATGAACAATCACTTGTTGAAAACACAATCATTAAGAGTTCTTATTTCTTCAATAAAAATAACATAGGTGTTATAGCTATTGTTGCTCCTATGAGAATGAATTATGAGCTTTCGATAGAAGCTATGTTTAAATTATCTAGAAGAATTAATGGATTAATTATTAGGGGGGATTATTATGAAAGATAATGAAGAAAATTTGAAACAAAGTCAATCTTCTGAAGAGTTAAAAAACGAAGATCAAAACTTGGAAAAAGAAGATTTAAATAAAAATGAAAATGAGTCAATAAAAGAAGAAGTTGATAAGGATAATGATGAAGTTGTAAATACTGAAATAGAGGATTTAAAAGACTCTTTAAAAAGATTACAAGCGGATTTTATTAATTATAAGAATAGAACAAATAGAGAGAGACAACAGTCTATTGAATTAGCCAATGAGTCTTTGATTTTGAAAATTCTACCTATAATAGATGATTTAGATAGAGCTATCGATAGTAAGGAAGAAAAAGACGAGTTTTCTAGTGGTGTTGAATTAATTAGAGACAACCTTCTACTATCACTAAAAGATTTCGGGTTGGAAGAAGTAGATTGTTCAGATAAATTTGATCCAAATTACCATCATGCAGTTATTACTGAAGATAGTGATAAGGGTTCAGATATGATATTAGAAGTATTCCAAAAAGGTTACATTTTAAATAAGAAATGCATTAGACCAGCTATGGTCAAAGTTAGTAAATAAGAATTTTAAATATAGATAAAAATCTAAAAGGAGGATTTTATAATGAGTAAAGTAATAGGTATTGATTTAGGTACAACAAATTCAGCAGTAGCAGTTATGGAAGGTGGAGAATCAGTCATAGTTCCTAACTCAGAAGGTAATAGAACTACTCCATCAATCGTAGCATTCACTAAAGATGGTGAAAGATTAGTTGGTGAAACAGCAAAAAGACAAGCAATCACAAACCCAGACAGAACAATCACATCAATTAAAAGAGAAATGGGTACTGAATACAAAGTAAACATTGATGGTAAAGATTATTCTCCAGAAGAAATTTCAGCAATGATTTTGCAAAAATTAAAAGCCGACACTGAAAGTTATTTAGGAGAAGAAGTTACAGAAGCAGTAATTACTGTCCCAGCTTACTTTACAGACTCTCAAAGACAAGCAACAAAAAATGCTGGTAAGATTGCTGGATTAAACGTAAAAAGAATTATCAACGAACCAACAGCAGCTGCATTAGCTTATGGTATTGATAAAGAAACTGATCAACACAAAGTTATGGTTTATGACTTAGGTGGTGGTACATTCGACGTTTCAATCCTTGAAGTTGGAGATGGCGTATTCGAAGTATTAGCTACACGTGGTAACAACAGACTAGGTGGAGATGATTTTGACGAAAAATTATTAAACTATCTTGCAGATGAATTCATGAAACAAAATGGTGTAGATTTAAGAAAAGATGCTACTTCAAAACAAAGACTTAAAGATGCAGCAGAAAACGCTAAGAAAGAATTATCTACAAGAGTTTCTACTAATGTTAACTTACCATTTATTTCTGCAGTAAATGGAACACCAGTTCACTTAAACATGGATATCACAAGATCCAAATTTGATGAATTAACATCTGACTTAGTTGAAGAGTCTTTAAAACCAGTAAGACAAGCACTAGAAGATGCTGGATTAAGTCACAATGATATAGAAAAAGTATTATTAGTTGGTGGTTCTACAAGAATTCCAGCTGTTCAAGAAGCTGTAAAAAAATTAATAGGTAAAAATCCACAAAAAGATATTAACCCAGATGAATGTGTTGCTATTGGTGCAGCATTACAAGGTGGTGTTTTAACTGGTGAAGTAAAAGACTTATTGTTACTTGATGTTACACCTCTATCATTAGGTATCGAAACTTTAGGTGGAGTATGTACAAAATTAATCGAAAGAAACACTACAATTCCAACTAAAAAATCTCAAGTCTTTACTACAGCAGCCGATGGTCAAACATCCGTAGAAATCAAAGTTCTTCAAGGTGAAAGAGAAATGGCAGCTGACAATACTTTGTTAGGACAATTCAACTTAACTGAAATTCCAGCAGCCCCAAGAGGAGTACCTCAAATTGAAGTAACATTTGATATTGACGCGAATGGTATTGTAAACGTAAGTGCTAAAGATTTAGGATCAGGAAAACAACAAGCTATGACAATTACTTCTTCAACTAAAATGAGCGATGAAGAAATCAAGAGGAAAGTTGACGAAGCAAGTAAGTATGCTGAAGAAGATAAAAATAAAAAAGAAACTATTGAAACAAAGAATAACGCTGAATCTGTAATTTACCAAGTTGAAAAGACAATAAAAGACTTAGGCGACAAAGTTTCGGAATCTGAAAAATCTGATATCAATTCAAAAGTAGAAGCTTTAAAATCAATCCTAGACTCAGGAGATAACAACGATATTAAA
Organism: Finegoldia magna ATCC 53516; assembly: GCF_000159695.1. Taxonomy (NCBI): domain Bacteria; kingdom Bacillati; phylum Bacillota; class Tissierellia; order Tissierellales; family Peptoniphilaceae; genus Finegoldia; species Finegoldia magna. Next base: position 1,573,783 of record NZ_CM000955.1, on the reverse strand, counting down.
GCAAAAACAGATGAATTAACTCAAGAAATGTACAAATTAAGTTCTAAACTATATGAAAACACAGCTCAACAATCAGGAGCTACACAAGAATCTAAAAAAGATGATGATGTTGTAGATGCTGATTATGAAGTTGTTGATGACGACGAAAATAAATAATAACTAAAAAATCTTAAAAAGGGGTAAAATTCTTACCCCTTGATTTTTTTGTATCTTTTAGTAAAATAGAAAAGTCAGTAGATTAGGATGGTGAATAATGAAAAATTTGTACGAAATACTTGAGGTTAATGAAAACGCAACTCAAGAAGAAATAAAAAAATCATATAGAAAATTAGCGAAAAAATATCATCCAGATATAAACAGTGGTGATCCTGAAGCTGAAAATAAATTTAAAGAAATTAACGGAGCATATGAGGTTTTAGGCGATAAAGAAAAAAGAAAAAAATATGATATGTACGGAGATAGAATATTTGATCAAGGATCAGGTGGAGGATTTTCAGATATCGGTGATATTTTTGGTGATTTTTTCGGTGATATATTTGGTGGTTTTAGTTCTAGATCATATTCTAGAAATCCAAATGCCCCTAGAAAAGGCTCTAATATTCAAGTCGAACTGGAAATAGATTTTGAAGATTCAATTAACGGTACCAAAAAAGAAATTTCTTATAAGAAAAAGGTAAAATGTCATGTTTGTAATGGAGATGGAGCAAAGCCAGGAACAGAAAAGAGAAAATGTGATAAATGTAACGGTACTGGGATCATAAACGATACTAAAAGGACACCTTTTGGAATTTTTACACAACAATCTGAATGCGATAAATGTCATGGAGAAGGCTATGTAATCGATGAAAAATGTGAAAATTGTAAAGGTAAAGGATACGAAGTTCAAAGAAAAACAATAAACATTACTATACCTAAAGGAATAAACAATGGAGCTATCATGAGTGTAAAGGGCGAAGGTAATGATGGCGAAAATAATGGTAGTCCAGGCGATTTATATGTTATCATAAAGATTAGAGAACATGAATTTTTCAGAAGAATTAATAATGATATTGTCTTTGATATGCCTATCACATATGCTCAGGCTGTGCTTGGTTCTAAAATTGAAGTTCCAACTTTAGATGGCGTAGAAGAATTTGAGCTTCCAGAAGGAACTCAACCAAATACAACATTTAAGCTTAAATCAAAGGGAGTTCCATATTTAAATTCTAATACAAGAGGAGACATATTATTTACTGTTAAGATCATTGTTCCTAAAAAAATAAATAAAGATCAAAAAGAAAAATTGATTGAATTTTCAGAAAGTATGAATCAAGAATTAAATGTAAATGAAAAGAAATCAATATTTGATAAAATAAAGGATATGTTTGAATAATGGAAAAATGGCTAAGCTTTGATATTAAATGTCCAAAAGGATATGACGAAATCATAAGTTCTATACTATACGATTTAGGAATCGAAAATTTACAAATAGATGATTATCAAGATGTTTTAGATTTTAAGAAAGATCAACCTTACTGGGTGGTAATAGACGACGAAGATTTTACACCACATGATAATATCATCATTAAAGCTTTTTACGAAGATGATAAAGTAAGTTACGAAGAAATTGAAGCAAAAATTAATGAATTCTCTATCAATAACAAGATAGATGTTCAAATTAGTAAAAACAAAGAAATTGAAGATATGGACTGGGCTAATGAATGGAAAAAGTATTACGAACCATTTTATATTGGCAATATTCTTATAAAACCTAGCTGGATTAAAATAGATGAAACTGATCACACTGTGTTAGAAATTAATCCAGGAATGGCATTTGGTACAGGACTCCACGAAACAACAAACTTATGCATTGAACAACTTCAACAGCTGCAACTAGATAATAAGAGTGTTTTAGACATTGGTTGTGGATCAGGAATACTTTCTGTAGCTTCTTCAAAATTAGGTGCTAAAGAAGTTTTTGCTACAGATATTGACCCATTAGCTATCGAAGCAACATTAGATAATGCGCAACTGAATAAAATATCTAATATCAAAGCTGTAGAAGGCTCTCTATTAGATAAAGTTGATAAAAAATACGATGTAGTAATAGCTAATATTTTATTAAACGTGTTAGACATTTTAATTCCAGATTTACCAAAAGCATTAGAAAAAGATGGAGTTTTTATTTGCTCAGGATTAATCAATTCACAAAGAGATAACATTATAAATATTTTAGAAAAAAATAACCTTGAAATTGTAGAAATTTCTGAAAAAGGTGAATGGATTAGCGTAATAAGTAGGTTCAAAAATGTATAGGACTTTTCGTAATCCCGAAGATAAGATAGATGATAAAATTATTATAAAAGGCGAAGATTATAATCATATCAAAAATTCTTTAAGGCTTACAAAAGGTGATTTGATTCATCAAGTAATTGGAGATACAACTTTTGTAACTGAGATTGAAGATATTACTCCCGATGAAATAATTTGTAAAATAATAGATGAAGATAACATTCAATATGAATCTCCTTTGAACATTACTTTGTATCAATGTATCCTTAAATCAGATAAAAATGAGTATATCATTCAAAAAGCCACTGAATTGGGAGTAAACAGAATCGTATTTGTAGAAACAGAACGAACTGTTGTCAAATTAGACGAAAAAAAGTGGATTAAGAAAAAGAATAGATTTGAAAAAATAGCACTAGAATCTTCGAAACAGTCAAAGAGAACATTTATCCCTGAAATTGAAGGACTAATTAATATCAATAAAATTTCAACTCAAAATAATTTTTTAAATTTAGTATTCTATGAAAATGAAACTGAAAGTTTCCAATCTTTGTTAACTAATTCAAATAACAAAGATATTAATATTTTCATTGGCCCAGAAGGCGGATTATCTGAAGAAAATTTACAAGTTTTAAAGTCAAAAGGATTTAAATCAGTTTCATTGGGAAACAGAATTTTACGCGCAGATACAGCTCCAATTTGTGCTTTGAGTATTATTCAATATGAATTAGGAGATATAAAATAATGAAAAAAGTAAAATTTTCAACATTAGGTTGTAAAGTTAATCAATACGAAACAGAGGCTATGGCTGAATTATTTGTAAAAAATGGTTATGAAATTACTGAAGACTATAATTGCGATGTTTTTGTGCTTAATACATGTACCGTTACAAATTTGTCCGATAGAAAAAGTCGACAACAAATATCTAAGATTAGATCTGAAAACAGTGATGCAATAATTGCTGTAGTAGGTTGTTACTCTCAAGTTAGTCCTGATGAAATAGAAAATATTGAAGGTGTAAATGTAATACTCGGAACAAAATACCGAAAAGAAATCGTAGAATTATGTGAACTAGCACAATCATCTAATAAAATTATAAACAAGGTAGAAAGTATAGGTAAAAATAGAGAATTTGAAGAATTAACTATAAATACAGAACATTCTATGACAAGATCTTATATTAAAATTCAAGAAGGTTGTAGTCAATTTTGTTCGTACTGTATAATTCCTTACGCGAGAGGACCCATACGTTCTAGAAATATTAGAGATATTGTTTTAGAAGCAAAAAGATTATCAGATAATGGTTTCAAAGAAATAGTACTGACAGGTATCCATGTAGCATCATACGGAAAAGACTTAGATAATAATGATATTGGTTTGATTGATGTAATAGAAGATATCGGACAAATTGATAAAATAAAGAGAATAAGATTGAGCTCATTAGAGCCAAGAATTGTAGACAAGCAATTTTTAGATAGATTAAGTAAAGTAGAACAATTTTGTGATCATTTCCATCTATCGTTGCAAAGCGGTTCTGATTCAATACTTGAATCTATGAATAGAAAATATGATACAGATTTGTATGAGAAAACTATCAATTTAATAAGAGAATATTATCCAAATGCTGCTATTACTACAGATATAATAGTTGGTTTTCCTGGAGAAACTGATGAAGACTTCGAACAAACATTGAGTTTCGTTGATAAGATTCAATTTTCAAAAATACATGTGTTTAAATATTCTAACAGAAAAGGCACTGTAGCAAGTAAAATGAAAAATCAAGTATCCGGAGTTGTAAAAAAAGAGAGAAGTAAACTACTAATAGAAAAATCAAAATATTATACAGACAAATTTTTAGATAATATGTTAAATCAACCAATAAAAGTATTGTTTGAATCAAAAAATGATGATGGATATATTAAAGGATATACAACAAATTATATAAGAGTAAAAAGAGAATATAATCCAAATCTTTCCAATAAAATAATAGACGTCGTATGCAATAGAAGAGAAAATGAAGAACTTGTGTGTGAATAATTGAAAAGTTAAATATTTTTTGGTATAATAACACCGGAGGCGAGTCATGGACTGTGTATTTTGTAAAATAGTTAATGGAGAAATACCTTCTAAAAAAATATATGAGGATGATTTGGTATACGCTTTTCACGACATCAATCCTGTTACTCCAGTACATTTTTTAGTTATTCCTAAAGAACATATTTCTGGTGCTAATGATATTGATGAATCAAATTCACAAATAGTTGCTCATATATTTGAAGTAATTGCAAAACTAGCAAAAGAGTTCGATGTTGATAAGTCTGGCTATAGAATAGTAAATAACTGTGGAGAAGATGGTGGACAAACAGTACATCACATGCATTTTCACGTGTTAGGCAAGAAAAAACTTAGCTGGCCATAAAAATATTGTTATTTTATTAGAATTGTGTTATACTATTTTGGTATAAATTCTGCTCTTTTGTGAGCATTCTTGCAATAAAGAGGGGAGGGAAACCATGTCAGAAATTAAAGTAGGAGAAAACGAATCATTAGATAATGCTATAAAAAGATTTAAAAGACAATGTGCTAGATCTGGAGTTTTATCTGAATATAGAAAAAGAGAACATTATGAAAAGCCTAGCGTAAAGAAAAAGAAAAAATCTGAAGCAGCTAAAAGAAAAAAAAGAAATTTCTAATGAAATTGATATTTAATCAAAGATTCCTTATAGGAATCTTTTTTTATTGCTTTGTTTAGTGTATAATTGTGTTATAAAGATATTTAGGAGGTGTTATCGTTTTCTATGGATATATTTTCTAATCATATTCTAAGTATGATTTTTTTAGCAGTAACATTTATTTGTATAACACTGCTTATGTTATCAAACAAGAAGATTAAATACGGTGTACTGACTGCTGTTTTTTCTGTTCTATTTATTTTGTCTTATTATAATCACGGTGATATCAACATAGTAGGGATATTAGTATTTTTAATAGGGCTCTTATTCGTTGGATTAGAACTAATAGTTCCAGGTGGTTTTATTGCTGGAATTGTGGGTGTCTTATCAATGATTGTAGGAATAAGCATGATCATTAATAATCTGTACCTAGCATTTTTAACAGTAGCTATTGCTATAACAATTGATGTTTTGTTTATATTAGTATTTTTAAGTAAAGATTTTGACTCAAGTAAATTCAATAAATTTGTTTTAAAAGAAACTAATTCAAAATCATTTACTCAGTCATCAAAAAAATACTTGAACAAAAAAGGAATTACTATAACACCTTTAAGACCGAGCGGCAAAATCGAAATAGATGGTGATTATATTGACGCTATTACTAGGGGAGATTTTATTCCAAAAGGTTGCGAGGTTGTTGTTAGTGAAATAAAAGATTTTAAAATAATAGTAAGGAGAGTGTAAAATGCCATTTGAAATTCCATTTTTAGTACCTATATTAATAGTTATTTTGCTATTAGTATTCTTTTCGTTAGTTCCTGTAGGTTTATGGGTTACTGCTCAGTTTTCAGGAGTCCACGTTAAAATCTCACAATTAATTGGTATGAGATTACGTAGAGTTATTCCAAAAAACATTATAAATCCACTTATTAAAGCAACAAAAGCAGGATTAAATCTAACTACTAATCAACTTGAAGCACATTATTTAGCAGGTGGGAATGTAAATACTTTAGTAAATGCATTAATCGCCGCTCAAAGAGCAGATATTGAGTTAGAGTTTGAGAGAGCAGCAGCTATTGATTTAGCTGGTAGAAATGTTTTAGAAGCAGTACAAGTTTCTGTTAACCCAAAAGTAATTGAAACTCCAAACATTGCTGCAGTAGCAATGAACGGTATTGAAGTTATAGTTAAAGCAAAAGTTACTGTTAGGGCAAATATTGAAAGATTAATTGGTGGTGCCGGAGAAGAAACTATAATAGCTAGAGTTGGTGAAGGTATTGTAACTACTGTAGGTTCATCAGAATCTCATACATCTGTGCTTGAAAATCCAGATTCAATCTCAAAAACTGTATTGAACAAAGGATTGGATTCAGGAACTGCATTCGAAATACTTTCGATTGATATTGCAGATGTTGATGTAGGAAGAAATATCGGAGCAAAACTACAAACAGATCAAGCAGAAGCTGACAAACGAATTGCTCAAGCTAAAGCAGAAGAAAGAAGAGCTATGGCTGTTGCAAAAGAACAAGAAATGATAGCAGAAGTTCGTTCAATGAGAGCGAAAGTAGTTGAAAGTGAATCAAAGGTTCCTCTAGCTATCGCTAAAGCTTTAGAATCTGGTAATTTGGGAGTCTTGGATTATTATAATATGAAAAATATTATAAGTGATACTGAGATGAGACAAGCTATTTCTGGAAATAGCGAAAAAATTAAAGAGGATGATAAGTAATGTTTTCTTTTCTATCTCTTGTAATTACGATAATAATTGTAAAGTTTTTTGCTAACTATTTTATTCACATGAGTAGTTCAAGACGTTATCAAAAAAACTTTAACCGTAAGAACTATCGTAAGAAAAAGACATTAGAAGATTTAAGAAAAGATAAATCAAATACGAAATTATCTTCTAATAAATCAAACAATTCTCAATACAATCAAAATAATATCGATAATTTTGAGCAAACTAATAATAGAAAAGAAAATCAAAAATTAATTGATAAAGATTTTTTCGAAGAAAAAAACGACGAATTAGAACTTATTAGAGTTGAGATTAATGATGAATTTAAACATAAAGATGAATTAAAAAAAGCTATCATTATTAAAGAAATAATTGATAAGCCTTTGTCTTTAAGAAATAGAAGATAGTTTGATTATTATGATTAATTATGATACAATATGTTTAGAATAAATTGTGGCTAAGAGTGGGAAATCCCACTCTTCTTTATTTAAATAATTTACGAAAAGGAGATATATGAATAAGAAATATCTTAGGGAACTTATGAATAATGACCTCAGTCCTTTAATTGAAGATACCGGAATAGACTTTTATGATGTAGAATATTCAAATCAAAATGGAAAAAATATTTTGACTTTTTACATTGAAAAGGACGAAGGTCTAATATCAATTGATGATTGTGAGTTAATAAATAATAGAATAACTGACAAACTAGACGAAATAGATCCTATTTCAGATCCCTATTATTTAGAAATTGCATCAGTAGATATAACTACACCATTCACTAGAGATAAAGATTTCAAAAAAAATTTAGGGAATGTTGTAATAGTAAATTTATATCAAAAATTAGATAGTAAGAAAGAGTTCAAAGGTATTTTAAAAGATTTCAATGATCAAGAAATATCTTTGGAATTAGAAAAAAATCAAATTAAAATTGAAAGGAGTAATATATCATCGATTAAGCTTTCATTATTCGATTGATAGTAATATATGAACAATGATTTTATAAAGGCTCTTGATGAATTAGAAAAATCAAAAAAAATACCAAGAGAAGTTGTTTTCGATGCTTTAGAAAAAGCATTGATTAAAAGCTATGAGAAAAATTTTGATTATCAAGACCATGAAAACGAAGAAAGTTCTGTAGAAGTTAACATAAATAGAGACAACGGTAAGGTGAATTTATATGCAATCAAAACTGTTGTTGAAAATGTTGAAGACAAAAATACTGAAATAAGTTTAGAAGAAGCTAAGACTATTAAACGTAAATACGATTTAGGTGATAAAGTGAAAATTGAAATAACACCTAAAAACTTCGGAAGAATAGCTGCTCAAACTGCTAGAAATATTGTTATTCAAAAGCTAAAAGATGCAGAACGTGATAATATTTATAACGAATTTATTGACAGAGAAAAAGAAATAATCACCGGAACAGTTCAACGTGTTGAACGTGGAATTGTCTATATAGATTTGGGTAGAGTAGAAGGTATAATACCAGTTTCAGAACAAATAAAATCTGAAGAATATACCCCTAACAAGAGATTAAAACTTTTTATTAAAGAGGTCAAAAACACTACAAAAGGAGCTCAAATAATATTATCAAGGACAGACAATTCTCTAATAAAAAGATTATTTGAATTAGAAGTTCCGGAAATAAATGATGGAACTGTTGAGATCTTTAGCGTTGCAAGAGAACCTGGCTCAAGGACTAAGATCGCGGTATTCAGTAATGATGAAAATGTTGATCCAGTTGGCTCATGTGTAGGTTTCAGTGGAACCAGAGTTAAGTCTATTGTGGATGAGTTGAATGGCGAAAAACTTGATATTGTTATATGGTCAAAAGATATTAAGACTTTCATATCTAATAGTTTAAGTCCATCTGAAGTAATAGCTACATTCATTGACGAAGCTCAAAAAATATGCCGTGTAATTGTTTCAGAAGATCAATTGTCTCTAGCTATAGGAAAAGAAGGACAAAACGCTAGACTTGCAGCTAAGTTAACTAACTGGAAAATAGACATCAAAGGACTTAACCAATACCTAGAATCTTATGAAGATGGAAGCTTGTCTGTTGAATTCGATGGAGAAGTAGATTTTCTAGAATCTAATGGTATTGAAGTTAGAGATGAAGATAAAGACAAAGTATTTGATAAAATTAAATATCATGAATCAGATGATATAGAAGAAATTGAAGATATTGAGGATACTGAAGACAATAATTCTTTAGATTCCGAAAACACTGAAATTGCAGAAGATTCTGAAAATTAAATGTATTTAAGTTTTGGAGTATTAAATGAAAACTAAAAAGATTCCTTTAAGAAAATGTGTTGTTTGTGGTGAAAATAAGCCAAAGGAAGAACTAATAAGAGTTGTTTTTAATAAAGATGACGGAGTTTCCGTAGATTTGACAAACAAGAAAAATGGCAGAGGAGCTTATTTATGCAAGGATATAAAATGCATAAACAAGGCAAAGAAAAACAGAAGACTAAGTCAGGTTTTAAAAACAGATGTAGACGCACTTATATATGAGGAGTTAATTAACCATGTAGAAGATTAATCAAAAGGAGGTCTTTGTATGGAAAAGATAAGAGTATACGAATTGGCAAAACAATTAAATGTTTCAACAAAAGACTTAATGAACAAATTAAAAGAAAACAAAATTGAAGTTAAAAGTCACATGTCAACATTAGATAAAGACCAAATATCAAAAGTTAAATCTTTTTATGAAAAACCAAAAAAAGTTCAAAATAATCAAAAGAACAGTAATTCAAAAAAAGAAAATAAACAAGTTGTAAATAAAAACTCAAATGAAAAGCTAGAAAATAAATCACATACAGAAACGAATAAACAAGATAATAATTCTAAAAAAAGATTTAAACCAAAGCATCCAAGAAATAAAGATGATGAATCTGTATCTCATTTCGATAAGATAAAACACAAAAACAAATCTGAAATGAATGAAAAACATGATTCTAACGATAAGAAGAATAAGAATTTTAAAAATAACAAAAACAAAAATTCTAACAATAATAAAAATAATAGAAATAACAAGAACAATAGAAATAATAAAAATAATAATCAAAATAAAAAAGAAGAAGTTATCAAGAATGAGCCAAAAGAACCTAAGAAATTTATTATTCAACCTACAATCACAGTAAAAGATTTATCTGAAAAAATAAGTGTATCTATTAGTGAATTAATAATGAAACTAATGGAATTAGGTATAATGGCAAATCAAAACCAAGAAATTGATTTTGATACTGCAAGTTTAGTAGCTGGTGAATTCAATGTTATCGTTGAACAAGATGAAGTCGAAGATTTTGATGACGATGACGTGTTTAACCTAGATTTTGAAGATAAGGATGAGGATTTAAAAGAAAGACCACCAGTCATCACTGTAATGGGACACGTTGACCACGGTAAAACATCTATACTTGACAGAATTAGAAATTCTAGAGTAGCTGGTAGAGAAGCCGGAGGAATTACACAACATATTGGTGCGTATACTATTAGAGTTAACGACAAAAAAATAGTATTCTTAGATACACCAGGTCACGAAGCTTTTACAGCAATGAGAAGCAGAGGAGCACAAGTAACAGATGTTTCAATATTGGTAGTTGCTGCAGATGATGGTGTAATGCCTCAAACGGTGGAAGCTATAAATCACTCAAAAGCTGCTGGCGTTCCAATAATTGTAGCTGTTAATAAAATAGATAAAGAAAATGCTAATATCGAAAGAGTAAAAACTGAATTAGCTGAAAATGGATTGGTGCCTGAAGACTGGGGTGGAGATACAGTTTTAGTTCCAGTTTCTGCTAGAACTGGTGAAGGTATTGATGAATTACTTGAAATGATTTTAATGGTTGCTGAAATGGAAGAGTTAAAAGCTAATCCAAATAGACTTGCTGTAGGTACAGTAATTGAAGCACAATTAGACAAGGGAAGAGGTCCAACTGCTACAATTTTAGTTCAAAAGGGTACTTTAAAACATTCTGATATGGTATTTAGTGGACAAGCAAGCGGTCGTATTAGAGCTATGTTTAATGATCAAGGTAAGCAAGTTAAAAAAGCAGGTCCTTCAACACCAGTATTGATTTTGGGCTTAAACGAAGTGCCTGAAGCCGGCGATATGATATATGCTGTAAAAGATGAAAAAGAAGCTAGAAATTATGCTCAAAAAATAAAAGATCATAACCGTGAAGAACAAATCAAGTCTTCATCAACTATGAACTTAGACGAATTATTTGGAAAAATTTCAGACGGAGAAACTAAAGATCTTAATATCATAATAAAGACTGATGTTAAAGGTACGATTGACGCCATTAAACAATCATTAATCAAATTAAGCAACGATGAAGTAAAAGTTAATATTATTCATGGTGCAGTAGGTGGTATTACTGAATCTGATGTTAACTTAGCATCTGCATCAAGTGCGATAATAATCGGATTTAATGTAAGACCAACTCAAGTGGCTTTGGATATGGCTAAAAATGAATCTATAGAAATAAGAACTTATAGAGTTATATATGATGCTATAGAAGATGTAAAAAATGCAATCACTGGTATGTTAAAACCACAATATCAAGAGGAAGTTTTAGGTAGAGCTACTGTTAGAGATACTTTCAAAGTTCCAGGAGTAGGTACTGTTGCCGGAGTATATGTAAACACAGGAAAAGTAACTAGAAATGCTGTGGTTCGTTTATTAAGGGATGAAATATTAATTTTTGAAGGTCCTATTTCTTCATTGAAGAGATATAAAGACGATGTTAAAGAATTGACTCAAGGTTATGAAGGCGGAATGGGCTTAGAAAATTATAATGACATTAAACCAGGAGATGTACTGGAAGCATATGTACTAAACGAAGTACAAAGATAGGAGAATTATGAATATTAAAAGAGTAAGAAGAATTTCATCAGAAATCAAAAAAGTTATTTCAAGTTCTATAATTAATTCACTAAAAGATCCTAGAATTGACAAACTAAATGTTTCTGTTACCGACGTAAAAGTAACAAATGATTTGAGTTTTGCTACAGTATATATAGCTGTAATAGGCGATGATGAAAAGAAAAAACAAACTCTTGAAGGATTAAACAAAGCAAAAGGATTCTTAAAAAAACAAATTGGTGAAAGTGTAGATTTAAGACATGTACCACAACTGATTTTCAAAATTGATGAAACAAGTGAGCAAAGTATGCATATTGAAAATCTAATAAAATCAATTCATGAGGAAAACTATAATGAAGATTAATGATGAAATCTTGAAATTTAAAGAGCAATTGAATGAAGCAAGTTCAATTGCTCTAATTTCTCACTTAGACCCAGATGGTGATAACTTAGGTTCATTAACTGCTTTATCAAAAAGTTTACTCAATTTAGGAAAAAAAGTTTATCCTATTGAGTTTGACAAAATTCCTGAAAATTTAAAATTTTTGCCAAATTTGGATTTGCTATCAGAAAATACAGATATTAATATTGATATGATAATATGCTTAGATTGTGCTAATTATGAGAGATTAGGTAATATTGATGAATTATTTAATAAAGCAAGATACAGAATAAACATTGACCATCATCAAAGTAATGAGTTTTACGGTGACGTCAACATTGTTAAAAAAGGTTATAGCTCAACTTGCGAATTAGTATTTGATGTAATAACCGAAGCAAATCTACCAATTGATGAAGAAATTTCGATGTCACTATTAACCGGAATATCAACTGACACTGGAAGATTTTTATATTCTGCTACAACTGCTGATACATTAGCTAAAGCTTCTAAATTAGTTGAATATGGTGCAGACATGATGAAAATCAATGAATTAATTTATCAATCAAAAAAATTTGAAGCACAACTTTTAGAAAATGAAATCTTATCTAAGACTGAAATTTATAATGATCATGTTGCAATTGGTTTTGTAATGACAAATCAATTAAATAAGTATAATGTTGAAATTTCAGATATTGATAGTGTAATTAATACTTTCAGAGATACTGACAAAATCAAAATATCAGTATTAATTAAACAACAAACTGAAAATGAATACAAGGTTAGTTTCAGAAGCAAAGGAAATATTGATGTAGGATCAATTGCCAAAAATCTTGGTGGAGGCGGTCATAAGAATGCTGCTGCCACTAAAATTACCGGTGATTATGACGCAGTGTTAAATAAAATTAAAGAAGAAATTGATAGCTATGGATTGCGTAATTAATGTTTTTAAGGAAAAAGGATATACCTCTCAGGATGTTGTTTCTATATGTAAAGGAATTTTAAAAACTAAGAAGATTGGACATGCTGGTACTCTAGATCCTGATGCTACCGGAGTTTTGTTATTAGGCGTTGGAAAAGGAACTAAAATAACAGAATATCTAATGGAATATGGTAAAACATATATATTTGAAATGTGTTTTGGAACAAGTACAGATACTCTTGATTTATCCGGTAATGTCACAGGTTTTTCAGAGAAAACATACGATAAAGAAAAATTAAAGGAAATTTTAGATGATTTAAATGGTAAAACCATTGAACAAGTACCTCCTATGTATTCCGCAGTTAAGGTAAATGGAAAAAAACTTTATGAATACGCAAGAGAAAACAAGGAAATTAAGAGAAAATCCAGAAAAATTACAATCTATAATATAGAACCATTATATCTTCTAGAAAATTCTTGTATAATCAAAGTTAAATGTTCTAAGGGAACGTATATTAGAGTTTTGATTGAAGATATTGCTAAAAAATTGGATAGATTAGCATATATGAAATCTCTTATCAGAGTAAATTCTGGAGGTTTCGACATAAAAGATTCAGTAAAAATAGAGTCGCTTAGAAAATGTAACATTGAAGATGTATCATTTTCAGTCTACGAAAGTTTGACAGAAATGAAATCTATCGAACTTGATGATAATTTATATAAAAAAATAACCAATGGTGTTAAAATAAATATAAACCATGAAAACATTGATAATATTAAAGTAGTTTGTAATAATAAATTTATTGGAATTGGTAGTATTGAAGATAATATTTTAAAAATGAATAAGGTATTTGATATATGCAAATAATTGATTTAGACAAAGATAACGTAAAAATTAATATTGATGCTATTACTTTAGGAAATTTTGATGGATTGCATTTAGCACATCAAAAACTTATAAATAAATGTGTTAGCTTAGGTAAATCAGGAGTTATTATATTTAAGTCACATACTTCAGAAATTTTAGAAGATGATAAGTTTAAAAACATATTAATAACGGACGATAAAATCAATCTATTAAAAAGAATGAATGTAGATTACTGTTTAATAAAGTCATTTGATAAAGCTTTTTTATCCTTGAAGCCTGAAGAGTTTTTAGATTATGTGAAGGAACATACTAATTTCAAAAATTTAGTTGTTGGCAAAGATTTCAAATTTGGCATTAATGCATCTGGTAATGTATCTACTTTAGAAAATTACCAAAAAGTTTTTAATTATAAACTCTATATTATAGATGACCAATTTATTAATGGTGTCCCTATTAGATCGACAACCATACGCAAATTTTTAATAAATGGAGAAATTGAAAATGCTAATTCAATGCTTTATAGACCATTTAGTATTAATGGAGTTGTAATTGACGGGAAACATAGAGGGAGAAATTTAGGTTATCCTACTGCTAATTTGGAATGTAAAGAATATATTATACCAGCAGCAGGAGTTTATTATACTAACGTTATTTATGATAACAAATTATACAAAGGTATAACATCAATAGGAGAAAATCTAACATACGATGAACATGATGTTAAAATTGAAACTCATATATTAGATTTTAAAGGTGATTTGTATGGAAAAGAATTAACGTTAGTATTCATAAAAAAAATAAGAGATAATGTAAAATTTAATTCTGAAATTGAACTTATCAATAAATTAAAAAGCGATTATAATTTTGCAAAAAACCAAGATTTAGATTTACAATTACAAGATTATATGATAATATAAATAAGTACTACTGTTACATTGATATTCGAAACCTCAACGATATCGCTGTAATGGTGAATATTAAATTTATGGAGGAAATTATGTACAACAAAGAAATCAAAGAAGAAATAATCAAAGAATACCAAACAAAAGAAGGAGACACTGGTTCTCCAGAAGTTCAAGTAGCTTTATTGACTTACAGAATAAACTACTTAACTGAACATTTAAAGTCTCATAAGAATGATCACCATTCAAGAAGAGGTCTTTTCAAAATGATCGGTAAAAGAAGAAATCTTCTTAACTATCTTAGCAATAAAGACATTGAAAGATACCGTGATTTAATTAAAAGATTAAACATTAGAAGATAATTTAAAGAGCGGGTTTTTCCGCTCTTTTTATTTATAAGGAGAATATATGATAAAAAAATACGAATATGATTTATGCGGTAAAAAAATAGAAGTTACGATTGGAAAAGTTGCTGAACAAGCTAATGGAGCATGTTTAATTCAATCTGGAGAAACTGTACTTCTAGTTACTGCTGTAGGATCAAAAGAGCCACGTGAAGGAGTTGATTTCTTCCCATTAACATGTGATTTTGAAGAAAAACTTTATTCTGTCGGAAAAATTCCAGGAGGATTTATTAAACGTGAAGGTAGACCTAGTGAAAAGGCTACATTAACTGCTAGATTAATAGATAGACCACTAAGACCATTATTCCCAGAAGGATATCATAATGATGTGCAAGTTATAGCTACTGCACTTTCTGTGGATCAAGACAATACTCCTGATATTTTAGCTATGATAGGCTCATCTATAGCATTGAGCATTTCAGATATTCCTTTCTTAGGACCTACTGGTTCTGTAGCCGTAGGAATGATCGATGGTGAATTTATTATTAATCCTACACAAGAACAAAGAGATAAATCAGATCTTGAATTAACTGTTGCTGGTACTAAAGATGCTATTATGATGGTAGAAGCAGGATGCAATAATATTACTGAACAGCAAGTTTTAAAAGCTATACTTAGAGCACATGAAGAAATCAAAAAAATATGTGAATTTATTGAGTCAATTCAAAAAGAATGTGGTAAGCCAAAACAAGAATTCATACAGCCAGAAAAAAATGTAGAGTTAGATGAAGAAGTTAAATCATTCTGCATTGAAGATTTGAAGAAAATTACAGTTAATGAAGATAAATTAGATAGAGAAGATCACATTAATACTCTAAAAAGAAGCGTAGTGGATCATTTTGTTGAAAAATATGATGAAAGTATAGCTTCAAAAGTTTCTACTATATACGATGATTTAGAAAAGTCAGAAGTAAGACGTTTAATATTAGAAGATCATATCAGACCCGATAATAGAAAACTTGATCAAATTAGAGAAATAACTTGTGATGTAGATATCTTACCTAGACCACATGGTTCAGGTTTGTTTAAAAGAGGTCAAACTCAAGTTTTATCTGTTACAACTTTGGGAACTCCTTCTGATGCACAAGTACTAGATGGACTAATTGAACAAGAAGATAAAAGATATATGCATCAATACAACTTCCCACCTTACTCTGTTGGGGATGCAAGACCTTTAAGAAGTCCAGGTAGACGTGAAATTGGTCACGGTGCTTTAGCTGAAAGAGCGCTATTACCTGTAATTCCATCAGAAGAAGAATTCCCTTACACAATAAGAGTAGTATCTGAAGTTTTAAGTTCAAACGGTTCTAGTTCTCAAGCATCTGTATGCGGTTCAACTCTTAGTTTACTAGATGCAGGTGTTCCGATAAAAGAACCTGTTGCAGGTATTGCCATGGGATTGATTAAGAAAGATGATAATGTTGTAATTCTTTCCGATATTCAAGGTTTGGAAGATCACTTAGGAGATATGGATTTTAAAGTTGCAGGTACAAAAGATGGTATAACTGCATTGCAAATGGATATTAAAATTACAGGAATTTCTGAAGAAATATTAACTGAAGCTTTAGAAAGAGCTAGAGTTGGTAGACTTCATATATTATCGTTAATGAACGAATGTATCAGTGAACCAAATAAAGAAATTTCAAAGTATGCTCCTAGAATTATGGTAATTAATATTGCACCTGAAAAAGTAAGAGAAGTTATTGGACCAGGTGGAAAAGTCATAAACAAAATTATTGATGAAACCGGCGTTAAAATAGATACTGAAGATGATGGTAAAATTACAGTAGCTGGTGAAAACACTGAAAGTGCACAAAGAGCTATAGATATGATTAAAGAAATAGTTAGAGAACCAGAAATTGGTGAAAAATATTTAGGAAGAGTTACTAAGATTATGAATTTTGGTGCTTTTGTTGAAATATTACCTGGAAAAGAAGGTCTTCTTCACATTTCTAATATAGCTCATGAAAGAACTAATAAAGTTGAAGATGTTTTAAAAGAAAACGATGAAATTATGGTAAAACTTATGGATATAGATGACCAAGGTAAGATGACATTATCCAGAAAAGCTCTTTTACCAAAACCAGAAAGAAAAGAAAAAAAGAATTTTGATAAAAAATCTGAAGATCAAAATACAGAAGATAAATAATTAATAGTTGAGTAATTTAATTACTCAACTATATTTTTGAAAGGGGACATTATGAAAGTTAAACTAATTAATAAATCTAATAACCCTCTACCAAAATATTCAACAATTGGATCTAGTGGTATGGATTTGAGAGCTTATACTGAAAATGATATAACTTTAAAACCACTTGAAAGAACTCTTATACCTACTGGAATTTATATTGCAATTCCAGAAGGTTATGAGGTTCAAATCAGACCAAGAAGTGGTTTGAGTATTAAGCATGGAATAACTCTGATAAATTGCGTTGGTACTATAGACAGTGATTATAGAGGAGAATTAAAAATTCCAGTAGTCAATTTGTCGAATGAAGAATATACAATTTCATCAGGGGATAGAATTTGTCAAATGATACTACAAAAATACGAAAATATTGAATTCGAAGAAGTTGAAGTATTAGATGCTACAGATAGAAATGATGGCGGATTTGGCCATACAGGCTACTAATTATGGCTAGAAATACTAAATCACGAAATAAAACTAAATCAAAATCTAATAGCAAAAAAAATGCTAACTCTTCGAAAAAATTAATAATTATCTTAGTGTTAATTATTTCACTTATATTCATGGCTAGTAGTAGAGTTGGTATTTTGGGAATTATTGTAAAAAATATATATTTCAGTACTTTTGGCATCTTTTCATATGTTTTTATATCATTAGGTATACTGTATACTATATCTACGATTTCTGATATAAACCATGGAGATAAACTAAGAAAAATTACTTATATATTGGCTGTTTCTTCAATTTTCGTAATGAGTTTAATTAATATATCAAACTATCCAAATCTTAATATTAATCAAAGGATTGATTTGAATTTAAATTTAGCGAATGAATATAGTGGTATAGGTGTAATAGGAGCTATTATAGCATCAATACTAAACATGGCTATAGGCTACATCGGTTTATATGTTGCACTTGTTTTTTGTTCTTTGTTTTTAATAGCAATAATAATGAATTTAACTTTAAAAGAATTATTTCAAAAATTTTTCGCTTTTGTTAAAAAGACATTTGTAGATATAAAAACAAAAAATGAACAAAACAAACAAAATAAAAGCATCGAAAAATCGCGTGAGATTAAGCAAAATAAACCTACAAAAGAAAGAATTTCTAAAAATTCAATTATTAAAGAGAAATCTGATTTGAAGAAATCAATAGATTCTGAACCCCCAAAACCAAAGCTCAATGATTATAAATCTAATGAAAAAGAATCTGGAGAACAACTATCTGTTATAGATTTTGGTGAATTTTCTGGACAAAGTAATTATACTTTTCCTCCATTAGAGCTTTTGAAAAATGCGGAATACATGGAAGACAATGATGATTCTGTATTACAAAAAGCAAAGATGATTGAAGAAACTCTAAAAAACTTTTCAATAGATGCGACTGTTGTTCAAATTGATAGAGGTCCTACTGTTACTTGCTACGAATTAGAGCCTAAAGCAGGTGTCAAAGTTTCAAGGATAGTTAATCTAGCAGATGACTTATCACTTTCACTGGCTACTAGTGGAATTAGAATTCAAGCTCCAATTCCTGGCAAATCTGTAGTGGGAATTGAAGTAGAAAATGATGTTAAAAATTCTGTAATGTTAAAAGAGATTTTAATGTCTGACAATTTTGTAAAAGAAAAATCGTTAATGCCAATAGCATTAGGAAAAGATATCTCTGGAAAATGTATTGTAACTTCTGTAGATAAAATGCCTCATTTACTTATAGCAGGAGCTACAGGTAGTGGTAAATCCGTTTGTATCAATACAATAATCATGAGTATTTTGTATAAGTCAAATCCAAATGATGTAAAACTTATATTGATTGACCCAAAAGTTGTAGAATTGAGCATATATAACAATATTCCACATCTTGCTATTCCAGTTGTTACGGATCCTAAAAAAGCAAGCGCCGCTTTAAATTGGGCTGTAAGAGAGATGGAAAGAAGATATCAAATATTTTCAGAAAATCACGTTCGAGATATCAAAGCGTATAATAAGAAAAATAAAAATGATGAACTTGAAAAACTACCTTATATTGTTATTATAATAGATGAATTAAGTGATTTAATGATGGTCTCAGCAAATGATGTTGAAGATGCTATTTGCAGACTAGCACAAATGGCTAGAGCATGTGGTATCCATCTAATCATTGCAACTCAAAGACCAACAGTGGATGTTATTACTGGTACAATAAAAGCAAATGTACCGTCTAGAATTTCTTTTGCTGTTAGTAGCCAAATAGATTCTAGAACTATTCTAGATCAATCTGGTGCAGAAAAGCTTATAGGAAGAGGAGATATGTTATTCTTCCCATCATCAATGGCAAAACCTAGTAGAGTTCAAGGCGCTTTTATTTCTGATGAAGAAGTAGACAATGTAGTTAAATTTTTAATAAATAAAAATGAAACAAATTATAAAGAAGAAATCATAGAAGATATAGATAAATCAGAGAGTATTGATCTTGAAGATGACGATACAGATATTTTATTTACAGATGCTGTAGAAATTATTTTGAACGAGGATTCTGCATCGATTTCTTTATTACAAAGAAAATTAAAAATAGGGTATGCTAGAGCTGGAAGAATAATAGATCAAATGGAAGAAAAAGGTATTGTTGGTCCTAGTGAGGGAAGCAAACCTAGAAAAATTTTAATACCTAAAGATTATTTAGAAAGACGTGATTGAAATGAATATTGCAAATAAGTTCACAACATTAAGAGTTATATTAATACCATTTTTTGTAGCATCGTTATTGGTATTCAAAACAGACAATTATATACCTGCATTAATATTTATAATCTCTGCAATAACAGATTTTATTGATGGTCAACTCGCTAGAAGGAAAAATTTAGTTACTACATTTGGTAAGTTCATGGATCCATTAGCGGACAAAATGTTGAGTTGCAGTGCATTAATTGTCCTAGTACAACTAGGAAAAGTTCCTGCATGGAGCGTGGTTATAGTTGTATTAAGAGAACTTACTATTAGTGGATTCAGAATATTAGCTGCATCAAACGGAGTTACATTAGCAGCAAGCTATTGGGGAAAATCTAAAACTATGACTCAATTTATAGCTATTGTTCTAATTTTAATCAATACTGGTGATAAATTGGGATTTGCTTTAGACATGTACCTATATTATATTTCGATTGTATTAACTGTAATCAGCTTATGTGATTATATTTATAAGAATGTTAATGTTTTAGATTTAAAAAATATATAATTATTTTTTGGTTTGTGGTATAATAAATACAAGAACTTATGTTCTGTTTAATTTTTTAGGAGGTAGTCATGGATTTTGCTAATGGATCTGAAAAAGATCAAGCTTTAAGAGAAGCTTTTGCAAGCATTGAAAAACAATTCGGAAAAGGCTCTATAATGAAACTTGGAGATCATGTCCAAAAAGATATAGAAGCTATTCCTACTGGAGCTATAAACTTGGATGTTGCTTTAGGAATAGGTGGTCTGCCTAGAGGTAGAGTAATCGAAATTTATGGACCTGAATCTTCTGGTAAAACTACTTTAGCACTCCATGTAGTTGCTGAAGCACAAAAGATGGGTGGAACAGCAGCTTTTATAGATGCTGAACATGCATTAGATGCAATTTATGCCAAAAACTTAGGTGTTGATACAGATAATCTTATTATTTCACAACCAGATACAGGTGAACAAGCTTTAGGAATATGTGATTCTCTTGTGAGAAGTTCTGCTGTAGATATTATTATAATTGACTCTGTTGCAGCACTAGTTCCAAGAGCTGAAATAGAAGGAAATATGGGAGATAGCCACGTTGGTCTACAAGCAAGACTAATGTCTCAAGCTTTACGTAAACTAACAGGTGTTATTTCAAAAAGCAATTGTACAGTTATATTCATTAACCAACTTAGAGAAAAAGTTGGAATAATGTTTGGTAATCCTGAAGTTACAACGGGTGGTAGAGCTTTAAAATTCTATTCTTCAGTTAGAATTGAAATTAGAAGAGGAGAAGCTATCAGAAAAGGTGACGATATTGTTGGAAATCGTACTAAAGTTAAAATCGTCAAAAATAAAGTAGCACCTCCATTTAAACAAGTAGAATTCGACATTATGTACGGTGAAGGTATTTCTAAAATAGGTACAATATTAGATTTAGCCACTGACTGCAAAGTTGTAAAAAAAGCAGGTGCTTGGTACAGTTATGAAGAAGAAAAATTAGGACAAGGTCGAGAAAACTCTAAATTATTTTTAGAAGAAAATCCAAAAATACTAGAAGAAATTATCGATAAAACTTATGAATTTTATGGATTAAGATCGAAAGAGGATTCAGAGGCTATCAAAACAGAAAATAACGATAATATAAAAGACGAATCGAATAACGAAATAAGTGAGGATGAATTAGACTAGGGCAAGTATTACTTGCCCATTATTTCTATGATGAAGATATTATTTTTTACAGATACACATATAAAATCTAGGAATCCTAGATCTAGAATAGATGATTATGAAGATTCTATTTATAAAAAAATTGAAGAAATAAGGGAAATATCAATAAAAAAAAATGTTGACATGATACTTCACGGTGGAGATTTATTTGATAAAGCAGATGTTGGAATAAAAACAGCATCTAAATTTGGTAAATTATTTCAAACTTTTCCGAAGAAAATTCACATAATAAGTGGGAATCATGACATATATGGTTATAATCCAAACTCTATAGATAGAGCTATGATGGGACTATACAATTCATTAGATGTATTAGAACTAATTGAAGAAGATAAGCCTATTATCATGGAAAAGGATGGTTTAAGGGTTCAAATATCTGGCCAACCATATACTCATGATATTGATTCATCAGATAAATCTCATTATTATCCGAAAAGATTGGATAATATAGACTATCATATACTAATGATACACAGCTTTTTATTGTATAAGAAATTTATTGAACAAATTGAGTATACTTTAATCGATCAAATTATGGATACTGATTGTGATATTGTGTTAAGTGGACACTATCATACTGGATTTAAGACTGTAAAGGTCAATGAAAAGTATTTCGCAAATCCAGGAAGTATTGCTAGAATGACTAATACTGAATCAGAAAGAAAAAGAATACCTAAGATCTTGATAATCGAACTTACAAAAGATGATATCAAAATTGAAGAAATTTTTCTAAAAAGTGCTAAAAATAGTAGTGAAATTTTTTCTGACGATAAAATAAACCCGTATTTGATTAAAAACAAAAGCCTACTGGATATAAAAGAAAGACTTTCAAAGTTATCAAGCAATCCGATTATAGACATCAATAACAACTTAAAATCCATAGGAAGAGAAATGAAAATAGATGAAAAAATTATTGATGAAGCCATAAGGAGAATAGAATAATGTATATTACCGATATATATTTAACTAATTTTCAGTCATACGAACAAGGTCATTTTGAGCTTTCAGAAAAAGTAAACTTAATTACAGGTGCTTCTGATAGTGGAAAAACTGCCTTAATTAGAGCTCTATCATGGGTCTTATTCAATGATTACACAACTGATTTATTAATCAGAAATGGATATAATAATGTTGAAGTCAAAATTGTATTTAACAACGGCAATTTTATTTTAAGAGGTAGAAAAGGTAATACTAATTATTACTATATTAAAAATAATCCTAATAATGAAGAGATAAAGAAATATGAAAATTTCGGCAGAGAAATACCATCAGAAATTCAGGATGATTTTCTTTTTAAAAAAGTTAATCTCCTGAACGAAAAATACAATATTTTAATCGCTTCTCAATTAGAAAATTCATTTTTGCTGTCAGAAACAGATTCTACAAAGGCAAATGCAATCGGAAAATTAGTAAATATTGACATACTAGACAATGCATCCAGAAATATCTCAAGAGAAATAAAAAGCACAAAAGGAGAATTAAACTTTAAAAAAAGTTTTATCAAGGAAAAAGAAGAATCTCTAAATAAATATGATTATTTAAATGAAGAAAAAATAAAAATTGACAACCTAAGAGTTCTATACAATAATTTAACCAAAAATTCTGAAAAATTAAATATATTGAAAACATTATCCACTAAACTTTCTGAATTAAATGTCAGGATTAAAAATGGTTATAAATACTTAGATAACTACAAAGGACTAGATATTTGTTCAGAAACTTTGCAGAATACAGAAGATAATATGTCTTCCTTTACAAAACTTTATCAATTATATGAGTATTCTCAGGAAATAATAAAAGGTATAGAATCTAGTAATGTAAAATTGAATAATTTAAGATATACGGATTTGATATCAGAAATTATTGATAACATCGATAAAAATCTTACTTTATTGAAGTTTTTGAAACCATTATATGATAGATTTACTTACGTAAAAAGTAGTTATAACAACTATAAAACTATATTAGAGAAATTTAAACAAGTGCCTAAATCTTATAATATCTTATTAAATACTCAAAATGATATCCAAATTTTAAATCAGTTATCTAATTTAAGTGAAAATTACTATAGAATTAACCAAGAAATAATGGATAATAGTCAGGTATTAACAAGTATTAATACATCTAAAGTATCTGAATTAACAAATAGAATTGATAAAAACAAAGAAAAATATATACAACTATATAAACTTAACATTTCATATCTAAAAATTAATAAAATCATTTTAGACCAAAATGATAAATTAGATAAATTGAATTCTATCAATAATTTACAAATTATATTATTAAATATTAACAAAGCTTTCGAATTGTTAACCAAACTAAAAATAATAAAAAACACCTTAGATGAAAAACAAGAGAATTATCAACAGAATACTAAAGAATTAGCTGAATGTAATTTTTTAATAGATGACTTGATAAATAAATACAAAGAAAATCTTTACAAAGAAAAAATATGTCCATTTTGTCTAAGTGAAATAGATGAAAATCATGTTACTCGAATAGTAAAGGAGTTAAGGAAATAATGAATACTAATGAACGTTTTAACAACATAAAAGAAAGACTTGATAAAGCTAAAGAAGAAAAGAATAGAGCTGAAATCGCCTTAGAAAGTTTAGAAAAGCAAAAAGAAGATATACTTAATCAGTTAAAAGAATTAAATATAGATCCTGAAAATCTTGAATCAGAAATTACTAGACTACAAAATCAAATCGAACAAGATTTACAAAAAGCTGAGGAGCTTCTTCCTGATGCAAAAAATTGATTTAACTCAAATTCAATCCAAAATCACTTCTATGGAAATTAAGTATCAAAGTGAATTAGCGGTAAAAAAATCAATAGAAGAAGAAATATTAGCTACAAAAAAAAGCATTGATGCTCTTGAAAAGCAAATAGAAAAACTTGAAATCATAAAAATGCTTTATGATAAGACTTCAGAATATTCAAGAGAACAAGCCAAAATTCAAATAGAAAACCTTGTAAGTAGATGTTTAAGTTATATCTTTGAAAAAGAAATGAATTTTAAAATCGAAATAAAAATCAAAAACAACAATCCTTCTGCCAAGTTTTTTATAGAAGAAAGCTTAGATATTGATGGTGAGATTAAAACTTTTACCTACGATATTGTCGATGCTAGAGGTGGTGGAGTAGTAGATATAGTTTCTTTGGCACTAAGAATTTCTTTTATCATGCTATATGAAAATAATCTTGCCAATATTATTGTACTTGATGAACCTTGTAAGCATGTTAGTGAAGACTATATACACAATGTAGCAAATTTTATCAATGAGATCAGTGAGGAATACAATAAACAAATTATAATGATTTCCCATAACGCTCACTTATCAGCTATTGGAGAGATTAACTATAGAATTACAAATAGAAATAATACATCTGAAATAGATGTTATATAATTTTCTATTATATATCTAAATATTGACAATCAACGGTATTTGTACTACACTAAAAGAGTAAATTTATCCAAAAGATTTATTTAATGAATATTGAAAATTGAATAAAGGGGGTGTATTTATGAGCACCGCGACATCTTTAATAATTGCTATAATTGCTGCAATTTTAGGTATTGTAATAGGTTTCTTTTTGAGAAAAAGCATGGCCGAGAAAAAAATCAGAAGTGCTGAAGATTATGCTGTTAAAATAATTGAAGATGCAAACAAAGATGCTGAAACTAAGAAGAAAGAACTATTAGTAGAAGCAAAAGATGAAATCTTTAAGATGAAAAGTGATTTGGATCGAGAAAACAAATCTCGATTGAAAGAAATCAGTCGTCAAGAAGATAGACTTAATTCTAAAGAAGAAAATTTAGAACGAAAAAATGCATCATTAGAAAAGAAGCATAAAAAGCTAGATTCAGAATTAAAGAAAGCTGATGATATGCAACAAAAAATTCAATCCATAATAGATGAAAAAGAATTAGAATTGGAAAAAGTTGCAGGATTAACAAGCGATGAAGCTAAGAATATTGTTCTTGATAGAGTTAAATCTGAAACAATACGCGAGCAAGCTGCTATTATTAAAGAAATCGAATCCAAAACTAAGGAAGAATCTGAAAAATTTGCAAGAGAAATCATTAGTACATCAATTCAAAGATATGCCGCAGATCAAGTAGCGGAATCTACTGTGTCTGTTGTTAATTTACCAAATGACGATATGAAAGGTAGAATCATTGGTCGTGAAGGAAGAAACATTAGAGCATTTGAAACTTTAACAGGTGTAGATTTAATAATTGATGATACTCCAGAAGCGGTTGTATTATCAGCTTTTGATCCCGTAAGACGTGAAATTGCAAGAATCGCTTTGGAAAAACTTATAGTTGATGGAAGAATTCATCCTACTAGAATTGAAGAAATGGTTGAAAAAGCCAAAAAAGAAGTAGATAATACTATAAGAGAAAAAGGCGAAGAAGCTTGTGATGAAACTAATGTACATGGTTTACATCCAGAATTGATTAAAATTCTAGGTAAACTACATTACAGAACAAGTTATGGACAAAATGTTCTTAAACATTCTATTGAGGTATCTAATATCGCTGGAATGCTTGCAAGTGAACTAGGAGTAAACGTGAAATTAGCTAAAAGAGGTGGATTACTTCACGATTTAGGAAAAGCAATTGACCACGAAATCGAAGGACCACACGTTGAACTAGGTGTTAACGCTGCCAAAAGATTCAAAGAACCAAAAGATGTTATCAATTGTATTGAGGCTCATCATGGCGATGTTGAACCAACATGTATTGAATCTATATTAGTTCAATCTGCTGATGCAATATCAGCAGCAAGACCTGGAGCTAGACGTGAATCTATGGAAAACTATATCCAAAGATTAGAAAATCTAGAACAAATAGCTAATTCATTTGATGGTATTGAAAGTTCTTATGCTATACAAGCTGGTAGAGAAATCAGAATTATGGTTAAACCAGAAGTTATTGACGAAAGCTCTATGGTTATATTAGCAAAAGATGTAGCTCATAAAATTGAAAGTGAATTAGAATATCCTGGACAAATTAAAGTAAATGTCATTAGAGAAAATAGGGTATCAGATTACGCAAAATAAGAATTAACTTAGAAGGTCAACACATGTTGACCTTCTTCTAATATGAAAAACTTTAAAAGGATTTAAAAATGATTGATATGCACGTACATTCTACAGAAAGTGATGGAAGATTAAGTATTGAAGAAATTCAAAAAACTGCAAATAAAAATCATATAGATGAAATTGCAATTACTGATCATGATATTTTAATGTCTCCTGATCCAGAACTTTGTAATACTAACATCATAAAAGCTGTAGAATTTGGTATAACTTATAAAAACAAAGAAGTACATATTCTTGGGTATTATGTAGATAGTTACAATGAAAACTTACGAAAAATTTCTGAATTGGCTATAAATGATAGAGCAAATAGACTTGATATTTTTGAGAAGAATTTTGCTAAATTCGGAATCAAAATTGACAAAGAAAAAGTCCTAAATTATAGTAAGGATAAAGTTTTTTCTAGAAGTAATTTAGCTCAATACTTAGTTGATATTAATATATGCAAAAATAAAAACGAAGCTTTTAACGAATATTTGTCTCCAAAAGGTAAATGTTATGTCGCAAAAAACTTCACATCACTACAAAACATTATTGATTCTATAAAATCAGCTAATGGAGTATGTGTTTTAGCACATCCTATAACATTGAATGATGATAATATCGTAAATGAAATAATAGATATGGGTATTGATGGAATTGAAGTAATTAATTCAAAGCACTCATTTACTGATATAAAAAAATATTTAAATATAGCGATAAAAAACAGGCTACTATATACAGCAGGAAGCGACTGTCATGGTAAGCAGTTTGATGGTAACTATTTAATGGGAAATTTTGCATTAAATTATTCATCACTTAAATCTATAAAAAAACTACACGAATTAAGGAGCAATTATGTTATCAAATAAAATTAACAGTATAAATCCATCTTTAACACTTGAGTTGAGTGCTAAAATTAATAAATTAAAAAAAGAAGGAATAAAAGTCTATAACTTTACAGTTGGAGAACCGGACTTTAAGACTCCTAGATATATAATTGATAAAACTATAGAGTACTTGGATAACGGAATTGTTAGATATACCGATACTAGCGGAATACCTGATTTACGAGAAGAAATAAGTTTAAAACTTAACAAATTTAACCATATAAAATGCGATAAAGATTCTATAGTCGTATCTACTGGAGCTAAACAAGCAATAGTTAATAGCTTATTTGCATTAACTAATCCTAATGATGAAGTTCTTATACCATCACCATATTGGTTAAGTTATCCTGAAATGTGTAAATTAACAGATTGTAAGCCTGTCATTTTACCATATAATGAACACTTTAAAGTCGATGTCGATATATTAAACCAATATAAAAACTCAAACACTAAGTGTCTTATATTAAATAATCCTTCTAATCCTACAGGAGTTATTTATTCAAAAGAAGAGTTACTTAGTATTGGTAACTGGGCAGTTGATAATAATATTTATATTATATCTGATGAAATTTACGAAAGATTATCATATGATAAAGAATTTATAAGTATAGGATCATTATCCGATAAAATTAATGAGATAACAATAACAATAAATGGTTTTTCAAAGGCTTATGCAATGACTGGATTTAGGTTGGGATATTCTTGTAGCTCTAAGGAGGTCTCTAAGCTCATAAAAAGACTTCAAGGACATATTACATCAAACGCGAATACATTGAGCCAAATAGCCGGTTTAACAGCGTTAAAAGACGAATCTAATGAAGTAGAGCAAATGATTGTGGAATTTAAGTCCAGAAGAGACTATATAGTATCAAAATTAGATGAATTTAACTTAGAATATATTTATCCAACAGGAGCATTCTATGTATTTATTAAAATGGATCAATTTTATAATAGCACAATTAATAATTCTTTAGAATTATGTAATGAATTGCTTTCAAAATATAATATTGCATTCGTACCAGGTATTGTTTTTGGAGATGATAAATATATTAGAATGAGCTATGCAACAAGTATTGAAGATATTAAACAAGGATTAGAAAACTTAAACAATTTCATATCAGATCATAAAAAATATAGCAAATAAAATTTGCTATATTTTTTTGACAATAGAGGATGATTTTGATAAAATTATAATGTCACAAAATAATAATTTTGTGACATTGAGGTTGTAGATTTTGGAGGTACTATGAATAGCTATCCTATGATACTTATGGACTTTTTAGACTACTTAGAAACTATTAAAGGACGTTCGTCAAACACAGTTAAAGAATATGCTTACGATATCAATTTAATGATTAAATACATTATAGCGCGTAAGCAAAATATAAAATTAAAATCATTTGATGATATTGTTAAGATTGATTCTTCTGATGTAGATTTGAATTTTTTCAAAAATATCGATGTTATTGATTTGCACTCTTTTATGGGATTTTTAGACCATAACAGATCCAATGGTTCATCTACACGTAGCCGTAAAACTTCTAGTATAAGAACTTTTTATAAGTATCTTATCAATATAAGAAAATTAGATATAATAAACCCTGCAGAACTTTTAGATTCGCCGAAAAAAAATATTAGACAACCAGTATATCTCACGCTTGATGAATCATTAAATTTACTTAAAGTTATATTACGTGAAAAAGATGAAGAAATAAAAGCTCGTGATTATTGTATTACAGTATTATTTTTAAACTGTGGAATGAGACTATCTGAGCTTAGCAGCATAAATATTGATCATATAAAAACAAATACATTGAGAGTTATCGGTAAAGGAAACAAAGAAAGAACTGTTTATCTAAATGATATGTGTTTAGATGCTTTAGACAATTATCTTAAAATAAGACCAGAAATAGATAATGACGCTCTATTTATTAGTAAAAAAAGAAATAGAATGAGTAATCGTGCTATACAGTACAGAATTGAACATTATTTAAAAGCTGGTGGATTTGACACAAGTATATACAGTGTTCATAAATTACGTCACACAGCAGCCACTTTAATGTATCAGTATGGTAATGTCGATATAAAAGTACTGCAAGAAATTTTAGGACATGAATCAGTGTCAACCACACAAATATACACCCATGTAGATAATAACAGTTTAAGAAGTGCAGTAAATAAAAATCCACTTAATACCTTAAACAACGATTTAAAAAACAATAGCTAAGAAAAACAAAAAGATCAAGACATGTGCTTGATCTTCATTACTGTTATTAGATAGTATTAGGAGTATAACAGTATCTTATTTATTTATTAAAGGTATGTTCAAATGTTCGCCTACTTTAATTGAGCTACCTTCTATAAATCGATTATATTGTTTTATTATTGATATGAATTGTCTTGTACTCATATTATCTGGTTTGAATTTTGTAGAAATTTTCCATAATGAATCTGATGGTTCTACGATATAATACTCAGTGCTATATTCTTGATTCTCGTAATTACCGTAACTAAGATTAGACGTTAATACTAGAGTCATCAAACACAATGCTACAAAACAAATCGATATAAATCTAAAAAATTTGAACTTATTTGTAATTTTATATTTTTTCATATTTCCTCCCGTTCAGAAACTATTTTCTGTACATATGTTCTATGGTTTTATTCTACAACATACGTTCTTATATGTCAACAAAAATTTTTATGTTCTATTAAAAAAGAAAACAAATGTTTCATTTCTTGAAGAAATATGATATAATCAAGAAAAGAATAGAAAAGGAGTATATTAATGTACGATGATTTAACCTCTAAGCAAATAGAAATATTAAAATTTATAAAAAGATATATAGATTACAAAGGATATCCCCCTGCTATTCGTGAAATTGGTGATAGTTTGAATATCAATTCTACATCAACTGTTCATAATAATATTTTGAAATTAGAAATGAAGGGTTATTTAAGAAGAGATCCTTTAAAAAATAGAGCCTTAGAAATTATAGATAGTGTTTATGAAGAACAAGAAAACGAAATAAAAAAAGAGACTATAGATGTTCCTATTGTTGGAAAAGTTCAAGCTGGAATGCCAATTTTGGCCATAGAAAATGTCGAAGATACATTTCCTCTTCCTATTGAATATACATCACAAGGTGTAGTATTTATTTTGAAAGTCCAAGGAGAATCTATGATTGAAGATGGAATATTAAACGGCGATAAAATAATTGTTCGCAAACAAAATACTGCAAACAATGGTGATATTGTCGTTGCATTAATGGACGAATCAGCAACAGTTAAAAGATTTTACAGACATTCAGATCATATTGAATTAAGACCTTCAAATTCAACTATGTATCCTATTATTGTAAAAGATGTAGAAATTTTAGGAAAAGTTATTGGTTTATACAGAACAATTTATTAAATAAAACTATGCCCTCTAATTATCACAATAATTAGAGGGCTTTTGTCATTTTAAATTAAATTTTTATTTTTTAAATTCTTAACAACTTTCATACAAGCAAGTAATGCTTGATTATAACTCAGTGATCCTTGAAAATAAGCGACATAAGGTTCTCTTAATGGACCATCAGCTGAAATCTCTATGCTAGAACCATCTATAAAGCTTCCTGATGCCATTATAACTTTATCATCATATCCTGGCATATCCCAAGGATAAGGAACTACGTGTGAATCTACGACAGATGACTCTTGAATTGATCTACAAAATTCTACAACTCTTTCTTCGTTTTTTAGAATAATCGCACAAATTATATCACTTCTTTTATCTTCTACATCAGGAATTGTTTTAAATCCTAATTTTTTAAATACGTGAGAAAATAATAATGCCGATTTCATAGCTTCTATCGTAATTTTAGGAGCTAAAAATAATCCTTGTAATGTATTTCTTGTAGTACCAAAAGTTATACCTACTTCCTTCCCTATTCCTGGTGCTGTTAAAGTATTCGCTACCCTATCAATAATAGACTTTTTACCAGCAATGTATCCACCAGAAAGAGCTATTCCTCCACCTGGATTTTTTATCAAAGATCCAGCAATAACATCACATCCAACTTCAATAGGCTCTTTGTATTCAGTGAACTCTCCGTAACAGTTGTCAACCATGATGATAATTTCAGGAAATTTTTCTTTGATAAATTTAGCTGCTTTTTCAATTTGTTCAATATTTATAGCATTTCTTAAGCTATATCCTGTTGACCTTTGAATAGCAATCATTTTTACCGAAGAGTCTACTTTAGATTCTACAGCTTCTAAATCTATATTATTATCTACCAAATCAACATAGTCAAAGTCAATCCCATACTCCCTTAAATTACAAGGAGAATTGCCTTCAATGCCTATCACTTCTTGTAATGTATCGTAAGGCAAACCCGTAATATATAATAACTTATCTCCAGGCAATAATACGCCTTTCATTAACAAGCTCAATGCGTGAGTTCCAGAAGCAATTGAAGGTCTAACAAGGCAGTCTTCTGCCTTAAAAATATCCCTAAAAATCGCTTCACATTTATCTCTTCCAACATCTCCATATCCATATCCAGTTGTTGATGCAAAATCAGTAGCTTGTAACTTATTATCTTGGAAAGCTTTCAAAACCTTAAGTTGATTAACAAACTCCAAATTTTCCAATTCTTTAAATTTATCTGATAGTTGATTATTACTTTCTATGACTGTATCATAGCTAAAATCATCTACATCATACCATTCTTTTATTTTATCTTTTATCATATAACCATTCTTTCAAATTTTCCAAACAAATTTGTTCAATATCTTCAAATTTATTAAAATTTTCCAAATTCATCCAATGAATTCTTTCATCTTGTCTGAACCAAGTTAATTGTCTCTTGGCATATTTTCTGCTATTTTTTTTCATTAAATTAACCATATCTTTAAAAGAGATTTCATTATTCAAATACATGAAAGCTTCTCTGTAACCTATAGCTTGAATTGATTGAGAATTTTCATCTGTCAATTCATAAATATATTTACATTCAGCCATAAAGCCTTCATCGATCATCTCATCTACTCTTTGATTTATCCTTTCATAAAGGATCTCTCTATCATCATTTAGTCCAATTATATAAAAATCATAATCATCGTTATAATGATCGAATTTGTCGTTTATTTCACTAAATTTATGACCAGTAAGCTTGTATACTTCAATTGCTCTAATAACACGTCTCACATTGTTCTTGTGAATTTTACTTGCCGACTCAGGGTCTAAATCCTCCAGCATTTTATGGAGTTTTTGATTGCCTTGTGATTCTGCAATATTTTCCAATTCATGTCTTAATTTTTCATCAGACTTAACAGTGTTAAATTCCAATTTATGTGTTATAGAATTGATATATAATCCTGTTCCTCCAACAATTATTGGAATTTTATTTTTAGATGAAATTTCTTCAATTTTATCTATGCAAAGACTTTGAAATTGTTCTACATTAAAATTCTCATTCGGTTCAACTATATCTATCAAATGATGTTTTATTTCTTTCTGATATTTTGGTTCAACTTTTGCAGTACCAATATCCATATACTTATAAATTTGCATAGAATCTGCTGAAATAATCTCGCTGTTTAATCTTTTTGCTAAAAAAATACTTAACCTTGTCTTCCCTACTCCAGTAGGTCCGACGATTACAATACATTTTTTTCTCATTTTATCCTCATAAACATTTTTTCTAAATCTTTTTCATTCATTTCAATAAAAGTGGGTCTTCCATGAGGACAAGTTAATGGATATTCGCACTTAAATAAATCTTCTAAAAGTTTAATTATTTCAAAGTTACTTAATGTATCACCGGCTTTTACGCTCATTTTACAAGATCTCTTTATTACTTTAGACTCTATTACGTCAAAAGGATCATTTGAATTCTTAGCAATTGTATCCAAAATATCAGTAAATAAAAACTCAGCATTTGAATTTCCAAATAAATAAGGAACAGCACGAATAACTACGGAATCATCAGAAAAAACATCACTTTCATATCCCAATTCTTCAAATATATTCTTGTTATTCACATATATTTCCATTAAATCATCAGTTAAAGATATATTAACTGGAAAAGCTAAATTTTGTGATACTACTTCTTTATCTTGCATTTGTTTTGTTAGTTTTTCATAATTAATTCTCTCATGACATGCGTGTTGATCAAATAAATATATTTTACTGTCAAACTCATCCTTAGCTAAAACATAAGTTTTGAATAAAACTGTTAGTATATCAAATTTGTCATATTTTTTTAAAGAAGATTCGACTTTAATCTGTTCACTATCTTTATTAAATAAATTATTTTGATTTACTATCTTGTTACCACCAAAAAAATCTTCGGTAGTTTTTGGATTTCTGATAATATCTTCTGACTTATCATTGTATTTTATATTTCTAAAATTACTTAATTTTGAATTATCATTAAAAAGGTTATAAGAAAAAGTTGGCTCTGATACCTTATCGTATTTATAGTTAGTTAAGTTAGAATCAGATTCAAAATAATTCCTTCTTAAATCTTTGTATTTATCTTCATCAGGAATTGATTGACTAATATTTGCAATGCTTGCATTATTTTCTAATAAAAATCTAACTTTTTTATTAAGTTCTTCCAATATTTCATCAATAATAGAAATTTTAACTTTTTGTTTATTGGGATGAACATTAACATCTACAAGCTTAGGATTTATTTCAAAAAACAGCCAAAATAACGGAAATCTCCCATTAGGTATTACAGATTTATAATTAGATTCTACTGTATTTCTAATGTCTTCAGATTTAACAAATCTACCATTTAGAAATATATATTGCATCTGTCTATTAGCTCTATACAAATTATTATTTGAAATATAGCCATGGATTTTGTAATCTCGTGAATTTATATCAATATCTAGTAGATTATTGGACATTGAAGTGCCAAATAAGTTAATAATATTCTCCCTTATGGAAGAATTCTTTTTTGTTTCAAACAAAGTCTTATTATCTTTAATGTATTTAATAGAAACATCTGTGTTGCAAATAGCAAATTTGTACATTGTGGTTGTTATTAGATTTGCTTCTGTCTGGTCTGTCTTCATAAACTTTTTTCTTACAGGTACATTGTAAAACAGATCTTTGATTACTATTTTAGTTCCGACATTCATTGCAACATCAGATTCACTTATAACCTTTGAATTTCTAAACTCAACTTTCTTCCCAATTTTTTCTGATTTTGTTCTCGTACTAACAGAAAGTTTACTCACAGCAAGAATACTAGCTAGAGCTTCTCCTCTAAAACCTAATGTTCTTATATCATACAAATCATCAAATTTTTCAAGCTTACTAGTTGAGTGTCTTTTAAACGCTAATTCTATTTCGTTTTTTTCAATTCCAGAACCATTATCGCTAACAGATATAAAATCTTTTCCACCATTTTTAATTTCTACAACGATGGTATCACTTCCAGCATCTATAGAGTTTTCAACTAGCTCTTTTATAACTGAAACAGGTCTTTCAATAACTTCACCTGCTGCGATTTTTTGAATTGTATCTTCTGACAATAACTTAATCATCTTTATCACCTAATTTCGAAGCTTTAATGACAAGCTCATTCAACAGTTGTAGGGACTGAAGAGGAGTAATCTCATTTATGTTAATATTTTGAATTTCATCCTTGAAGTTTTCCAATTCACTAATATTATTTTCATCGTTCTCATCGTTTGGAACTGCAAAATCTGCAATTGGTAAATCAATTTTAGTGTCTTCCTTATCAATTTCTTTTAAAATTGATTTTGCTCGTTTTATAAGAGACTTTGGCATTCCAGCTAATTCAGCTACTTCAATACCATAGCTTTTATCAGTTGAACCTCTAGTAATTTTTCTTAAAAATATAATAGAGTCATTAGTTTCTTTTATATCGACTTTCATATTTATAAGATTATCCAACTTCTTTTCTAATTCTGTAAGTTCATGATAGTGAGTTGCAAACAAAGTTTTTGCTTTTATATTCTTTGAAATATATTCAACGATAGCCCAAGCAAGACTTAATCCATCAAATGTTGATGTGCCACGGCCAATTTCATCTAAAACTAATAAACTATTTGATGTTGCATATTTAATAATGTTGCTCATTTCTTTCATTTCCACCATGAAAGTAGATTCACCTTTAAACAAGTTATCGCTTGAACCAATTCTTGTAAAAATCTTGTCCACAATCGATATATTAGCCTTAGTAGCAGGTACGAATGAACCTATTTGATTCAATATACAAATTAAAGCAACTTGTCTTAGGTACGTAGATTTACCACTCATATTAGGGCCAGTAATTAACTGTATATCATTTTTCCCAGATCCTATTAGAATATCATTAGTTATGAACTCAGATTGGCCCACACTCAACTCCACTATAGGATGTCTTGATTCTAGTACATCAATTAATCCATAAGTATTGATATCAGGCTTAATATAATTATTCAAGTAAGCACATTTAGCAAGTGAATTTGATACATCAATGATTGCAATCAAATCAGCTGATTTTTTTATTCTAGATAAATTTTTTAGAATTATTTTTCTAATATCCTCAAATATTTTATATTCAAGTTCAAATATCTCATCCTCAGAATCTAAAATTTTTGATTCTATTGCTTCTAATTGTTTAGTTTTAAATCTCGAAGAATTTGTTAATGTTTGTCTTTTTTCGTAATCATCTCCAACTTTATTTAAGTTAGATTTGGTTACATCAATGAAGTAACCAAGTTTTTTATTGAAAACAATTTTTAAGTTTTTTATTCCCAACCTATCTTTTTCAGACATTTCATATTCTACTAATTCATTTTTTCCGTTAACTCTGTTATACCTCAATTGATCTAATTCATTAGAAAAATTAGATTTTATTAAGTTTCCTTCTGTCAAAGTTACTGGAGGATCATCAACTATTGATTTGTCTATCAAATCGTATATGTCTCCTAAATCATCTAATTTTTCTCCTATTAATTGTATGTTTTTCTTGTTGCAATTTAAGAGAGTTTTTAAATATGGAATCTTTTCAATAGAAACTTTTAAAGCAATTAAATCCTTGGCATTGGCACTTTTATATGATAATTTAGCTATAAGTCTATCCAAATCGTATATACCATCAAGACTATCTTCTAAATTAACTAATAACTCATAATCTTCAAAAATTTCTTCAACCCTACTTTGTCTAGTTAGAATTTCTTCTTTATCCATCAATGGTCTTTCTAGATAACTATGCAATAGTCTAGATCCCATAGATGTTTTTGTATGATTCAATACTCCGAACAAACTACCATTTTTAGAATTTGTGTATAAGTTTTTTTGAATTTCTAGATTAATAACGCTATTAGAATCAATCTCCATAAATTCATTAATATAATATTTACTAGAGCTATTGATATGAACTAAATCCCCTTGATATCTGAACACATATTTTAATAAATTCGCAACACAAATATTAGTTGTTTCACTGTTGCTATTATCGTATTCTATCTTGCTATTAATGAAATCTAAAGCATTAGTGCTATTATTAATAGTTGTCAATACAATAGAAAACTTCGTTGCTATTGTTTCTAATGATTTGGCTGAAAACTCATGATCATTAAATATAACTTCCTTCGGAGTAATTTTTGAAATCTCATTTTCAATTATTTTATAAATATCATCAGATGTAGAATTAGTATATGAAACATCACCCGTTGAGATGTCTATATACGAAATAGCTACTTCATTTGATTTTTTTGAAATACTCATCAAGTAATTAAAATTTCCAGTGTCAGAATTCTCATTTTCAATTACTGTAGCAGGAGTATAGATTTTAATAATTCCTCTCTTCACTAAACCTTTTACTAATTTGGGATCTTCTAGTTGCTCACATATAGCAACTTTGTATCCTTTTGATACCAATTTATTAATATAAACATCACTAACATGGTAAGGAATACCACACATTGGACATTTTTGGTTTTCTCCACAGTCTCTTTGTGTCAAAACAATTTCAAGTTCCTTGGATGCTAGTAATGCATCTTCAAAGAACATTTCATAGAAATCTCCTAATCTAAAAAATAATATACAATCTTTGTTTTGTTCTTTTATTTCTTTGTATTGTTTGATCATAGGAGTATAACTCATATTAATCCACCATTTCCCCTGTTAATGCAAAAGAATTAAAATCTACAATTTTCGTATTTACTAATTTCCCTATATAAGATTTATCACATTTAACATTTACTAATTTAAATGTCCTAGTTCTTCCTGTCATTACTTCAGGATTATTCTTGCTTTCTCCTTCAATTAATACTTCTTGTATAGTTCCAAGATAAGATTTGTTTTTCTCGTAAAAAATCGGATAAGCAACATCTAAAAGTCTTTCTAGTCTATCTTGTTTTACATCTTCATCAACTTGATCTTCGAATAAATCAGCTTTTGTTCCAGGTCTTCTGTTATATTTAAATGTAAAAGCTTGTTCGTATCCAACTTTTCTAACCACATCTAAAGTGTCTTGAAAATCCTCTTCGGTTTCTCCTGGAAATCCTACTATAATATCAGTTGAAAAAGTAATTCCTTTTACGCTTTTCTTTAATTTTTCTACCTTTTCTAAGTAAGATTCCTTAGTATATCTCCTATGCATTCTTTCTAGAACCGAATTTGATCCTGCTTGAAATGGTAGATGAATGTTTTCGCAAACTTTATCTAATTTACCCATCGCCTCGATTAGTTCATCCGAAATATCTTTAGGATGACTTGTCAAAAATCTTAATCTTTCAAGTCCTTCAACGTCGTTAACCTTAGTTAATAATTCCGTAAACGTAACAGGTTTTTCAAGAGTTTTTCCGTAAGAATTTACATTTTGTCCAAGTAAAGTTATATCTTTGTAGCCTTGATCTACCATTCTTTTCACTTCAGATAAAATACTTTCAACAGATCTACTTTGTTCTCTTCCTCTTGCATAAGGAACTATGCAATAAGTGCAAAAATTATTGCATCCTGTCATTATATTTACATATCCAACATATTCATTGTCCCTTTTGATAGCAATATCTTCGTCAATATCATCTTTTCTTTCAATATCTACAACTAATTTTCCACTGCTTAGGTGTCTATCTATAAGATATGGTAATGAATTTATGTTATTTACTCCAAATACTATATCTACTTGTGGATATTTTTCTCTAATTATATCTCTCGCTGGGCCAGTTTGCATCATACATCCACAAACTGCAATAAGCATATCTGGATTTTCTCTTTTTAAGTTTTTTAATGCTCCCAATTGTCCATAAACTTTCATTTCTGCATTTTCTCTTACCAAACAAGTATTAAAAATTATAAAATCTGCATCTAATTTTTCATCCGATTGTTCAAACCCCATATTTTCTAGTAATGTTTTGATTTTTTCGGAATCATGTTCGTTCATTTGACAACCATGTGTAATTATCGAATAAGTTGGAGCATGTCCGTGTCTATTTACAAATAAATTAACATACGAATTTGAAGCCAATTTATTATTGTTTTCTTCCATTTAAATCTCCTTTATAAAATATAAGCCATCGATATTCGATAGCTTATAAATAATTTTTATATTTTAATTAATGTAATTGTTATATTATCATCAGATTTATTAGTTACATTTTCTAATAATGTATTGCATTTTTCTTTTACGTTCAAGTTTGATTTCAAAATATATTCAATACTACTATTATCAATGAATTTGTAAAAACCATCTGTAGCCATAAGTATCTGATCATCAGCGTTTAATTCCTTAATAATATAATCAGGTTTATCCATACTCAAAAAACCAAGTCCTCTTGTTATAGCATTTTTGAGATTTTCATTATTTTTTACAATATGGTCTTTTGATATTTGATAAAACCCATATTCATTTTGTAAATAAGCTCTGCTATCACCAATATTGAATAAATACATTGTATTTTCTTTAATAATAGTGGCTAAGAATGTAGTTCCTATATTATTTAAGCAATTATTTGATTTTGAGAAATCCAAAATTTTATAACCTGCATGATGAATTGATCCATAAATCAAATCTTTCATACTAAGTTTTTCATCGTAATGATTTTTAAAACAAATCAAAAACTCTTCAACAGCAATTTCAGAAGCTTTTTCTCCGTATTTGCATCCTCCCATACCATCTGCTATTAAAAAAATTTGGGAATCTTTGAAAGTTTCATTTTTATAGTAGTCTTCATTTTTTTCTCTGATATCACCCTTATATGAAATCGAAAAATACTCCATATTATTCCCCACTGTTATTATCGTTTTTTCTAGTATTTTCATTATCTGATTCTTGATTATTATCTGAATTTGAATTTGAATCATTATTATCTACACTAGAATTTTCAGTTTCATCTTCATTAGGTCTTACATTTTCTTCAGGTGGAGTATATTCATCTTCAACCGTTTCTGTTTTTCTTGCTTTACCAGAACTTACAGTTATAGTAATGAAATCACCATTTTTAATATTTCTACCAGCTTCAATGCTTTGGTCAATTACTACACCTTCATCATATACTGAACTTTTTTTGTATCTAACTTTCTTAACATTTACACCTAGATTAGATAGCTCTTTTTTAGCTTTTTTCAAATTTAAACCAATTAAGTTAATCATTGTGTCTTCTTTTTCTAATCCAAGTTCTACCTTAATTTTTTTATTAAATAAAAGCTTATCGCCAACTT
Source organism: Finegoldia magna ATCC 53516 (assembly GCF_000159695.1). Classification (NCBI taxonomy): domain Bacteria; kingdom Bacillati; phylum Bacillota; class Tissierellia; order Tissierellales; family Peptoniphilaceae; genus Finegoldia; species Finegoldia magna. Next base: position 1,533,494 of record NZ_CM000955.1, on the reverse strand, counting down.
TTGGACTCTGACCAATAACCACATATTTATTAAAATCTGACTTGTCCACGCTTACTGATTTGTCCACAACTAATTCAATGTCATTTGCTGTAGCCTGGTCAACAGCAAGCCTTAAGTTTTTCCCAACATAATCAGGTGCTTTTGGCCTCAAATTATAACAAAAAATAATTACTGCAGCAGCAAAAAAAGCTAATAATACAGATGTAAAATACACTAAAAAAGACTTAAGATAATTATGTGATTTCTTTTTGTTCTTAATTTCTTCTTCAAATAAATTTTCATCTATTTTATACGACATATTTTTCTCATGCTCATTTTTTAAATCTAATTTAATTGTATTATCTATAGATTCATTATTTGAACCTGTCATTTTATAATTATCGATTTTATTTAAATCTTTCATAATACCTTGTGTATCATCATATGAGTTATTTCTTAAATTTTGATAAAAACTATTTAAATTACTATTTTCAATATCTATATTAGAATTTTCTAAAATTTCTAATAATAGGTTAATATTATAATTCAACTGAGCTTCACTATTACCAAAGTTTTCACCATCAAAGTTTTTGAAAATATCAATCTTAAAATTATTATTTTCATCTACTAACATATTATAAATTCGTAAATTCCCAAAAAATATCCCATTATTTTCTGAATAAATTAATGAAAGTAAAATTTTTCTCAAAATATCAAATAAAAAAGATTCTGAAACATCCTTTCTTTTGAACAAATTATCCAATGATATTCCGTCAAAAAACTCATAAGTTAAAAAACACTTATCATCCGAACTAATCATTAAATCATACATTTCCAGAATATTAGGATGATGTAAGTTTGATAAAGATTTTAAACTATTTGTTAATGTATCAAAATATTTATTGTCGTTATATTCCTTGAAACTAAGATATCTATTTAATTTTTTATCGTATGCTTTAAATGTCGTAGAAAATTTGTCTTCATTTATTTTTCTTTGAATTTCGTATCTATTATTTTCCACATTTGCCTCCAGTATTCTCCTAATATTTTATCATAATTTAATAGCTAAAACAAAAAAGCTCTCAAAAAATGAGAACTTAAATTTTACTGTTATTTATCAATATATGAAATTATTTCATTAGAAGTTTCGTCAATTGTTTTATCCGTAACATTAATTATTTTACAGCCTATCTTGTTCATAATTTCTTTTGCATAATCAAGCTCTTTTTCTATTCTTGAATCATCTGAGTAGCCTAATTGCAAACCAATTTTAGCCATTCGATTTTCCCTGATATTATTAAGTTTATCAGAGTCAATAATCAAACCAATAATCTTTTTATTGTCTACTTGAAATAATTCAGAAGGGACTTTTACTTCTGGTAAAATTGGAATATTACATACTTTATAATTTTTGAATGCTAAGTTCAAACTCAATGGAGTTTTTGAAGTTCTTGAAACCCCTATTAATATAATATCAGCTTTTAGAATACCAAACTTATCCTTACAGTCATCGTATTTTACGGCAAATTCTAAAGCTTCCATCTTTTCAAGATATTCTTGGTCAACTTTTCTATTCAATCCTACATCAAATTTAGGTTGTTGCTTAAAAAACTTACTTGAAACTAAAATAGGATATGATAAAACATCTACTAAATAAATCGATTCATTCATTTCTGTTTTCTCAATCAAATAATTCAGCAAATCACGATCTACGATTGTTGAAAATATTAGAATTTCTCCATTAATATCGTTTAATATTTTATCAATCTGTTCTCTTCTAATAATTTTTGAGAATTTTTTTATTCTAACATTCTTAATATCAAAATGAACTTTAACAGCATCTAAAACTTGATTTGCTGTTTCACCTGTAGAATCAGAAATAACTACCATGGTTTTATTCATAACATTCTCCTTAATTTATTTTCTTAAATACACCTTTAAAAATTAATTTATAAAAAGGTAAATCTTCAACAGAACAGTTTTCTAATTTCTCTAATAAATTGCATAAATTATTGTTATCTAATTCCATCGGTGTATACTTGCACTCATTAGAGTTTACTTCCAACATCTTTAGAATTTGAGCCATTAACTTACCGTTATTTTTTGTATTTAACTCATGAAGATTAGTCAATAAACGATTTGATTTAAATATATTCAAAGTATCATAATTTATCACATCAACTTCATCAAAATCATAACCTAATTTTATACATTCATCTCTGTAAACATCAAGAATAATTTCTTTTATACTTTTTTCAAAATATTCATAATCTACTATTCCCTTGTCTTGGAGAAATACATATAAAATTTTAGTAATAAAATCACTTAAATTAAAATCTAATTCTGATTTAAGTATTATTGAAATAACAGACGTTATTGTTTTTCGTAATTTATAATTATATTTAAAGTTATCATCACTACTAGATATTATGTAAGACATAACATATTCCATTTTATCAGAAATTGCAACAATTCTAGCAGCAGTTGAATTTGGAATGTTTTCGGATATGAATCTCGGTTTAATGTGTTCATATACTCCTTCATAAACAATCTTATCTTCTCCATCAGACTTAGCATACAATCTTCCAATTAGTCCGTGTAAATAAGAACATTTTTGCACGATTTCAGTAGCTTTATCCGCTTTACATAAAAATGCTATCCTTCTAACAGAATCAATAGTTTCCTGACTAACTGAAAGCATTTTACATAATTCAATTGATATCTTTATTAGTCTTTGAGTTTTGTCATAAAAGTTACCATAATTATTGATATAATTAACTGTTTTCAAATCCTCAACAAAGTCTTCAAGTTTTCTATCTGATTTTTGGTTTATCAAATTATCTATTTCTTCTAATTTGTCATTAATTTCTTTAATCAAGACATGTGAATCTTCAGAACTCTTGTTTTTAGCATAAACAAAAAAGTTTGAACTATTACCGTTATCAAATTCCATTGGTAATACCTTAAAGTTCTCCATCAAAACTGTATAAAGTATTGATTTATCGATACATAAAAATTTTTCGTCAAATGATCCTTCAACGCTTACAGGATAATCAAATTTATTTGCGTATTCGTTAAGTATGCTTTTGTTATTAATAATTGAACAACCATTTGCTCTAGCAAGTTTATTAGCGCTTTTCTCAAATGATTGTAATCTTTCTCCTTTTTTTAATATTATTTGATTTTTTCGTAACTCCGAAGAAAAATTGTTGAAAGTAGAAGAATTAACTAAGCTGTCATCTTTATCTTCTTTTAAGCCTTTGAATTCTATTGTTTTATTTTCTTTTTCATTAAAAATTTTAATGTACAAGATAGACTCTCTAAATGATAAACTTTCTGAATCATAATTATACTTGAAATTTATTGAATCAATAGCTTTATTTATTACATTTTCATAATCTTCTAGTGTATATCCTGGATTTTCTAAATTAGTAATGTAAATAAAAAAATGATCTTTTATTGTATCCAAATCTATATTTGAATATACTAATTGCAGTTTTTTTAATTCTTTTCTTATTTTTTCGTCAAGCGATCTATTTATAAATCCTATAAAATTCTCAGGAATATTATTAGTCACTATATCTATTAATAAGTTATACATTATTTCTCCTTACAAATATTCAAGGTAGCCTAATGACCCCAAATATTCAATTCCAAAATTGTTCATCGTGTATTTTAACAAAATTTTTAAAATTTCGTTTTCATTTATAGATTCAAACTTTTTATTAACTATATCATCATACCTATTTTTCATTAAGTATATCATATACTTTGCGTGTAAGTTGTCTATTTGGTAGTATTCTCCATCGGAATCTACAAATCCGCCATCTAAATAAAACCTGTTATGACTATTTTCATAAAACATGCTTGGTTGATACCCAAGATATGATACTAGCTTCAAAATAAACGCATTAATTAAAGCATACTGATTATCTGAATATTTTGATAAGAATATTACTGTTTTTAAAATCAAGGCATATACTTTTTCATTGCAAACTTCATTGTAAAAAATTGACTTTATTAAATCAACTATAACCAAACTAAATAATTCTGATTTATAGTTTGTTCTTATATTAAAATTAGAGTTAATTAAATCATAATCCACTAAATAATAGAATTGATTTCCTTTTTTTAAGGTAAAATCATTCACTGACAGAACATTAAATTCTATAATTGATTTCATGGAGTTAATATTATTGATGAAAATTCCAATAATTCCTTCTTCTTTACTGAAAACATTCAAAATTATAGAATTTTCTCCATAAATTATATGCTCCAACACAATAGCTTGTGTCTTGATGTAATCCTGTTCCATTAGTTGTAACCCAAATACCTTAATCTAGAATCTTTATTTCTCCATTCTTCATCTATTTTAACCCATAGTTTTAGATTTACTTTAGCATCTAATAATTGTTCAATATCAACTCTGGCATCAGTTCCAATTTTTTTAATCATTGATCCTTTTTTTCCAATTACCATGCCTTTATGACTTTTTTTCTCAACAATAATAGTAGCATCTATATCAATTAAATTCCTGCCTTGTCTTTCTTTGAATTTTTCAATAGTTATAGCTATTCCATGTGGTAATTCATCAGATAAATTCATTAGGGCCTTTTCCCTAATTAGTTCTTGTACAATTTGTCTAATAGGTTGATCAGTTACGCTATCTTCGTCATAATACATTGGACCTTCAGGCAAATTATTTTTTAAAGAAGTTAAATATCCTTCTACATTATCTCCGTTCAATGCGCTTATTGGAATTATTTCTTCAAATATTCCAACTTTACTGTACATTTCTACTAATTCATTGACTTTATCACTTGATGTTTTATCTATTTTATTGATTAATAGAATTATTTTTGTATCAACTAATTTTAATTTCTCAATAATTTCAGTGTCTAGCTTTCCTATTTCTTCAGTAGTATCTACAATATATGTTATAACATCAACTTCATTCAAAGTTGACATCGAAACTTTGAGCATATAATCTCCAAGTTTATTTTTTGGCGTTTGTATTCCTGGAGTATCTAAAAATATTGCTTGCATATTTTCGTCAGTATATATCAATTGTATTTTGTTTCTTGTAGTTTGAGGTTTGTCAGAAATAATCGTTAGTTTTTCTCCTAGAACTCTATTTAAAAGAGTTGATTTTCCTACATTACTTCTGCCTATAACTGAAATAAATCCAGATTTAAACATTTACATCATCTCCACTAAAACCATGAGGTAATAAATCTTCAATATTATAAATCTTATACTCATTTTCATTTTTAGCTATTATTATTTTTGTAGCTTCATTAGAAAATTCTTTAATCACTTGTCTGCAAACCCCACAAGGATAAGTGAAATCAGAATCTCCAATTATTAAAATAGTATCTATTAACTTAAATCCTTCAGATACCATTTTTGAAATTGCAGTTCTTTCTGCACAAATTGTTGGGCTAAATGAAGCATTTTCAATATTACAACCTCCATAATAGTTCCCTTCTATGTCTTTGACACAACATCCTACGTTGTAATTAGAATATGGCGTGTATGTGTTTTGTTTATATTGCAAAGCAATTTTATACATTTTATTAATTTCCATAATACTCCTAAATAATTACTTTAAATAATAATATTGCCACTAATGTCCCAATTATGCCACCAACTATAACTTGACTTAGTGTATGGATTTTTCCTTCTACTCTACTTTCTGCAACCAAAAAAGATATAAAATATGATAGTATTGTCACTAATGTATTATTTGCTAAAAGGGCAATGATTGTAGCACTGCAAAAAGAAACAGATGCATGACCACTTACGCTTCCACCTTGCAAATATGTCCATTTATTTTGATATATAAAACTTTTTAGGACTAAAGTTATAACAACTACCAAAATCAAAGCTATAAATGTCAAATGCGTTGGTGAATTTTGTAATTTGATAACTGCTGTATGACTAAGAGGCACAATTCTATCATAAAACATAAAATAACCTACAAAAATAGAATTAAAAGCAGCTAACAGTACCGCCCCTGCCCCAACATCTTTTGCTATTTTTGCTTTATCGTCGTATTTGTCATAAATCAAATCAACAATCGTTTCAATGGCTGTGTTAATCATTTCCGCCATTAATATGAATGTTATAGTTATGCACAAACAAGCCATTTCAACCCTTGATAAGTCAAACATTAATGATGCAATCATAACTAGAACAGTCATCAAGATATCAGTTCTAAAATTTCTTTCATTTTTCAAACAATGAATAATTCCATCCATTGCATATTGAAAACTAGTAATAAAAGATGTGTTTTTAGAAATATTTTTATAATTTGACTTACTATTTGAATTCTTCATCTTTATAGATACCTATTTCTTTCAAGGCTGATTTTTCTTTATTTCTCATAATAATTTTATCACTTTCATCAATATGATCATAACCCAATAAATGAAACATAGAATGAACAACCAAGTACACAATTTCCCTTTTGATAGAATGATTGTATTCTTTTGCTTGTTCTACAGCTCTTTTGCAGCATATAATAATATCACCCAAAAGATTTGTTTGAATTTGAAAATCATCTTCCAAAGGAAAGCTCAACACATCTGTTACGCTATCTTTATTGCGATAATCTCTATTAAGTTCTTTAATTTCTTCTTCACTAACAAATGACAAAGATACCTCATAATTATCATCATTTAATTCTTGAATCAAACATATTTTTATTGAACTTTCAATATCTGATGTTAATTCATCATCAATTTGAAAATAATCTTGTCTATTGCTTATCTGTATTATCATAATTTGACCTATTGTTATCTAATTTTTCATAAGCTCCAATAATTTTTTGTACAAGTGGATGTCTTACAACATCTGTTTTTTCAAACTCTAAAAAGCTTATTCCTTTTATGTCTCTAAGAATATTAGTAGCTACAAGTAATCCTGATTTTTTACCTCTTGGTAAGTCAACTTGTGTAATATCTCCCGTTACTATAGCTTTTGAACCGTATCCTATTCTAGTTAAAAACATCTTCATTTGTTCATTGGTAGTATTTTGTGCTTCGTCTAATATAATGTATGCATTATCTAAAGTTCTACCTCTCATATATGCCAATGGTGCTACTTCTATCAATCCTCTATCTTTAAACTTTTCAAAATTTTCATAACCTAATATATCAAACATAGCATCATATATAGGTCTTAGATAAGGATCAATTTTTTCTTGAAGATCTCCTGGCAAAAATCCTAAACTTTCTCCAGCTTCTACAGCTGGTCTAGTTAAAATTATCCTATCTACTTCGTTATTTCTAAATGAATTTATTGCCATAGCCATTGCCAAGTAAGTTTTTCCTGTACCTGCAGGTCCTATTCCAAAAACAATATCATTTTTATTAATCATTTCAACATAGTTTCTTTGATTTACAGTTTTTGGCTTTAAAGGTTTACCTTTTGAATTGTAGCAAATTACATAGTCCTTAATTTTTGAAATATTTTCTTGTTTTATTTTTTCTAAGTTAGAAAGCAAATAATCCAAATCCTGATCTGTTATTTCGTTCCCAGATAAAGTATGTGTATTTAATGATTCTAAAAGATTACTTGCACTTTCAATATTCAAATCAGAACCACTAATTAGAATACCTTCTTCAGAAATCTTTAATATAACATCACAAGCTTCTTCAATTTTTTTTGCATTTTTTTCTAATTGTCCAAAAATAAAAGTTATTAATTTTTCATTATTAGTTTTGTAAATTAAATGTTTATCCATAATCACTCCATTTATCTAATTATAACATATCACTAAAAATCAAATAAACTTATTTGGTTTTCATTTTGTAAACCATCTAAAACACCGTGGTTTTCTAGTATTTCTAAAGCTGTTTTATTAACTTTCGTTCTCATAGTAAAATCTTGTTTTGAAATAAAATCACCTTTTTGTATTTCTTCAAAAATAGCAATAGAGTTTGCATCGCTAACACCTTCTAGTGCATTAAAAGGAGGTTGAATAAACCCTTTTTCTAATACTTTGAATCTAGCCTTGTCAGATTTATGCAAGTCAACTCTTGATTGTTTTATTCCTCTACAATACATTTCTTCTGCTACTTCCAATACAGAGTATTTGTTACTATCCTTTGCTGTCATCTTAGAATTTGATTCTTTGTATTTATCCTTCAAAGATTGCATTTCTTCTCTAATTGCACTTAATCCTCTTACAATAACATCACCTGGATAATCTTGTAATTTAATTGTAAAAAATGTCGAATAAAAAGCTTCTGGATAGTGTACTTTAAAATAAGCAATTCGATAACTCATCATAACATAAGCTACAGCGTGCGCCTTAGGGAAAAGATACTCAATAGTTTTACAAGATTCAATGTACCAATTTGGAACACCATTTTCAGTCATGTAATTTAGAGTATCTTCATCAAGAAGTCTATTTTTTCTTACTGTTTCCATTATTTTAAATGATCTTTTCTTTTCAAGACCTTTATTTATTAGATAAATCATAATATCATCTCTTGTACAAATAGTATCTTTCAATTCGACAACACCATCTCTTATTAGATCTTGTGCATTATTTAACCATACATTTGTGCCATGAGATAACCCAGAAATTCTGACTAACTCCGAAAAAGTTTTTGGGGTTGTATCTCTCAACATCCCTCTTACAAAGTTTGTACCAAATTCAGGTATTCCTAATGTTCCTATATCTAGACCATCAATTAATTCTTCAAAGTGTAAAGCATCTATTGAAGAAAAAATACTCATTGTCTCTTTATCATCCATAGGAATAGTTAATGGATCCACTCCTGTCATATCCGACAACATTTTTATAATAGTTGGAACGTCGTGTCCAAGCAAGTCAAGCTTTAAAATTCTACCACTTATAGACTTATAATTGAAGTGAGTAGTGATTATATCACTGTTAACATCATCTGCAGGATGTTGAACTGGACAAAAATCTTCAATATCTTTATCTCTTGGAACTATCATTACTCCACCTGGATGTTGCCCCGAAGTTCTTTTAACTCCCAAGATTCCTCTTTGCAAATATTTTATCTCTGAATTATTAACATATACGTTTTTATCTTCAAAATATTTTTTTATATACCCATAAGCTGTTTTGTCGGAAATTGTACCAATAGTTCCAGCTCTAAATACCTTTCCTTCCCCAAACAATTCTTCAGTATATTTGTGAACAGTTGGTTGATATTCCCCAGCAAAGTTCAAATCAATATCTGGCTCTTTATCACCATCAAATCCTAAGAAAACTTCAAAAGGTATATTATGACCTTCTTTTTTCAATGGTTGTCCACATACTGGACAAATTTTATCTTCAAGGTCCACTCCTGATCCAATATTTTCATCATGTATAAACTCAGAATGTTTGCAGTTCTCACAAATATAATGCGGAATTAAAGGATTAACTTCTGTTATGTCAGCCATTGTCGCAACAAAGCTAGATCCTACAGATCCTCTGGAACCTACTAGATATCCATCTTCGTTGCTTTTCTTTACCAATTTTTGAGCGATAATATATAATACAGCATAACCATTTGAGATAATTGATGATAACTCACGTTCTAATCTACTTTCAACAATTTCAGGTAAATCATCTCCATATATACTTCTAGCTTTTTTATACGTCATTTCTCTTAATTCTGTATCAGAGCCTTCAATAACTGGTGGAAAAGTTCCATCTGGTATTGGCTTTATATCATCTAGCATTTCTGAAATTTTTATGGTATTATCTATTAATATTTCCTCAGCCACATCTTTTTCTAAAAAACTAAATTCATTCATCATTTCATCAGTTGTTCTGAAAAACAACGTAGGGAATTTTTCGCCATAAATTTTTCTAGGTTGACCTTCTAATATTATATTTCTAAAAATATAGTCTGTTTTTTCAAAGTATTTTGCATAAGAATCAGCCACAAGAGGTTTATTGTGTTTTTTTGATAAATCATATAGTTTTCTAGTTAATTCTTCACAACTTTTTAAGTTAAAGCTCATCCTTTTTGACTTTACTCCATCATAATAAAGTGGTGGTTGAACCTCCAAAAAATCATACCTCGAAATAATTTCATCTAATTTTTCATCTGATTCAAATCCAAGTATTGCTTTTATTAATTCTCCATCTTCGTTTCCAGAACCTATTACAAGACCTTCTCTTCTTTTATTCAATTCAGATTTTGGTATTCCGCCTTCTCTGTAAAAATACTTTAAATTAGAAGCGGTCACAAGTTTATATAAGTTTTTCAATCCAATTAAGTTTTGGGCATATATTGTCGCAGTGTGAGATTCTCTTTTAGAAATACTCCAATCAGAATCTATTTTATTTATATTTATATCAAATTTAACTCCTCTTTTTTCAAGATCTTTGACCATACAAATGAATACTTCTCCTGTTGCTCTTGCATCATCACAAGCTCTGTGATGGTTAAATAAATTAACGTTGTATTTTTTTGTCAAAGTATCAAGTTTATGATTTTTGAGATGAGGTTCCAATGCCCTTGCAAAAGCTAGTGTGTCTATATATGTTCTTATGGGATTAATTCTCAAATCAAGACAATTTTTCTTGATAAATCCCATATCGAAATCTGCATTATGTGCTATTAAAGTACAGTCACCAACAAATTTTAAAAACTCAGGTAATACTTCCTCTATTTTAGGCATATCTTTTACCATTTCATTTGTTATAGACGTTAATTCTGTTATTTTTTCTGGTATTGGTATTTCAGGATTTATTAATTGATTAAATTCATCTACAATTTGATTATCTACTATCTTTACAGCACCAATTTCCGTAATTTTTTCTGTTGCATTTGATAATCCTGTAGTTTCTATATCAAAAACTACAAATTCTTCCAAATTCATAGAATCATAAGGATTTGTTATTATCCTAAAATCATCTTCTATTATTTTAGCTTCCATTCCAAAAAGTGGTTTTAATCCATTTTTGCTACAAGCATCATACAATTGTGGATAACCTTGTACTACGGATTTATCCGTTAAACCTAGCGCTGGATGTCCCCATTTTTTTAGGGTTTTACAGCATTCATCCAAGTCAATAAATCCATCTAGTTGGCTCATTTGAGAATACATGTGTAGCTCTACACGTTTTTTCTCGTATTCATCTTTTCTAGATTCTGGTTTCTCAATTTCTTGCATTTGTTTTATTGAAAAAGTCTTTCCAGAAGTAAATCTATCAAATTCCAACCTTCCTGTTAATAAAAGATAAACTCCCGATTTCAATTTATCACCAAACGCTTCAAATTCTTTTTTCTTCAAAAATTTCTTTGCAAAAACAGCTCCACTTTCATCCCTTAGATCCAAAGAAACAATAAAGCTTTCTCCATCTTTTATGCTTCTGACATCTACATCAATAATTTCAGCTCTGATACAAGTATCGTCTTCATTTTCTATTATTTCTTTAATTTTTATTGGAGACTTGGTTATATCTTTACCACATTTTATTCCCGTTTTTTTAACTTCTTCTTTGTCTTGCTTTGGAGTATCTTTTATTGATTCTGCTATTTTTTTTCGAATTGAATTATCATATTCAATAAGATTTTGTCTATAATCATCGTTATCCTTTAACTCAACAATTTCAGATTTGACAGAATAACTTAAATTATATGTCTTAGTTATTAATTTTGTTAACTCATTATCCTTTTGATCTGATATAAACTTATCCCTTATTTGCTCAAAATTAAAAATAAGTGAAATTTCTGAATCGTTTATCTTCGAATATTCAAAATCAATACACGAAGAATATTCACAAAAATCATTTGATTTTAAAATTTTAATCAGATCATCTTTTGAAAAATTGATTTTTGAATCTTCATACTCTGTAAAATCAATATTAATTTTTGTTATAAAATTTAATAAGTCTTTTTGTATAAATTCTGCCAAGTTGTCCTTACTCTCATCTTTTTGAATGTTTATCAAACAATCTAACTCATCATTATCCTTATTATAAGTCAATTTATCAATATAAATTGGGGATTTTGAATCATATTTTAGGCCGATTTTCTTTAATACATCGTTGAGTAATAAATGCATTTATAACCTCTCTATCTCTTCAATTAATACATCTAATAATTCTTCTTCCTTAACTTTTCGTACAATTTCCCCTTTTTTAAATATTAAGCCTACTCCATTTCCTCCTGCTATACCAATATCAGCTTCTTTTGCTTCTCCTGGTCCATTTACAACGCAACCCATAATAGCAACTTTAATGTGTTTATCTATTTTATCCAATTTTTTTTCAGCTTCATTCACTAGACTTATCAAATCAATCTTGGTTCTAGCACATGTTGGACATGAAATTATTTCAATTCCTTCGTTTAGTAAACCCAAACTCATTAAAATTTGTCTTCCTACAATGATTTCTTCTTTAGGATCACCAGTTAAAGAAACTCTGATAGTATCTCCAATTCCTTTTGACAAAATACTTCCTATTCCTACACTGGATTTGATAATTCCTTTAGTAGAAGGACCTGCTTCTGTTATACCGACATGTAGAGGATAATTACATAACTCTGACATTTTTTCATAAGCTTTTATTGACATATTAACATTAGAAGATTTTAATGATAATTTGATATCGTCAAATCCCATATCTTCTATCATTCTTATTTGATCAAGACAACTGTAGCATATTGAATCAACATTTACACCGTGATACTTGTCTATGAATTTTTGATTGACAGATCCACTGTTTACCCCAATTCTCATGGAAATTTTATGATGTTTGCAACAATCTACGATTTCTTTAACTCTATCTATTCCACCAATATTTCCAGGATTAATTCTAATGCAATCGCACCCATTTTCAATTGCAGCTATTGCTAATTTGTGATGAAATTGAATATCAGCAACGAATGGTATATTCGTCATGCTTTTTATAATTGGTATCGCCTTTGCATCTTCTAAATCATTAATTGCACTTCTGGAAATATCACACCCTACAGATTCAAATTCTTTAATTTGTTTTACAGTACTTTCTATATCTTTTGTATCTGTATTAGTCATGGATTGAACTGTAACTCTTGCTCCATTTCCCACTGCAACGTTTCCTACGTAAATTCTTTTTGTATCTTCTCTTTTCATTACTTCACCTTTCAAATTTAAAAAGGCCCATACAGGCCTAATCAAAACATTTAAAATAATTTAATAACATCTTTTATTGTAACTACTGCGATTAATGCTAAAAGCAAAATTAATCCTACCATGTGTATATAGCCTTCTTTTTCTTGAGATATTTTTTTGCCAAATATCATCTCAATTAGTATGAATATCGCTCTTCCTCCATCTAAAGCTGGAATAGGCAATAAATTAAATACACCTAAATTAATGTTAATATATGCCAATAAGAAAATTAAATTAGCAACACCTGTCTTTGCAGCATTACCAATCTCTTTTACCACACCAACTGGTCCACTAACTCCTCCTAAACCTAATTGGCCAGTTATAAGCATCCCTAGGAATTTATATAACATGCCTGTCAAATTAAGAAAAGTTATGACGCCTTTTTTAAAGCCTTTTATTAAGCTAAAATTTTTAATATCATATTCTTCTTGAAAGTTTACCCCAATTTTTCTAACATTATTTTCCAATCTTGGAGTGACTTTTATGTTCTTTGATTGAGAATCTCTTATTACTCCAATATCCAAATCACCTTGTGATTCTTTGATATTTTTTAATAATTCCTCTCCATCATTTATATTTTTCCCATTTATAGATACAATTTTATCTCCTGTTTGTATTCCTGAAGAATATGCTGGTGAATCTTCTAGCACACCAGATACTTCAGTACTAACTCTACTTACAGACATTAATAAAATTAACAATATAAAAGCTAATATAAAGTTCATAATAGCACCGGCTAAAATGACTTTAAGTCTTACAAGCGGAGATTGATTATTCAAAGAATTCGGACTGTCATTTTCTTCGTCTTCCCCTTCTAGTTGACAATAACCACCCACAGGTAGCAATCTCAAAGAATAAAGAGTTCCGTTTGATTCTTTTTGGAAAAGTTTTGGTCCCATACCTACTGAGAATTCTAAAACGGATACCCCATTCATTTTTGCTACGATAAAATGTCCAAATTCATGTATTAAAATTACAAGTAAAAATATTATAATTGATGAAATTATTGTAATCACATTTCCTCCTAATTATAGCCCTAAACAATATAAAATTGAAAGATAAGGCAAAACAAAAATAAAACTATCGAATCGATCCATTACTCCACCATGTCCTATAAAAATATTACCAAAATCCTTCACATTGGCTTTTCTTTTAATTTTAGAAGCGCTTATATCACCAATTTGAGATATAATAGAACCGAAGAAAGCGATAATAACTATCTTAGCAATATTTAAATTACCATAAAATATAGAAAATATAGCACCAATTATCATGCTTCCTATTATTCCACCTATTGCTCCTTCAATAGTTTTTTTAGGGCTAATTTTTGTCAATTTGTGTTTGCCGAACAACATACCTGTACAGTATGCTGCTGTGTCTGTCCCCCATGAACATATATAAATAAGCCAAATATACTCAGTTCCTGATATAAAATACATTAAAGAAAAAGTAATCGTAATATATATGTGCATAAAATAGTTATTTAGTACTTCCTTGATAGGTTTGTCAAAAATGGTATATAAAGTCAATTCTATCAAGCTAAAACTGCACAATAAAGCAATTGCAAATAATTCCTTCTTAAAATAAACGCTTAAATTAAAACTAACATTAAATAATACATTAATAATCAAATTATTAATGTTAATGTTATTGGAATAATCCTTGTTAATTACATTTTCTAGTTCGTAAATTGCAACAGTACTAAGGACTAAATTCATTATTAAAAGGTAAATTCCGCCTTTAGAAACGCAAAAAATAGATAACAATAAAATTATTATTCCGGTTAATGTCCTTTTTAAAAATTTCATTTCAATCCACCAAATCTTCTATCCCTGTTTTGATACCAATAAATTGCATCGACAAGTGATTCTAACTTGAAATCCGGCCAATATATATCTGAAAAATAAAGTTCTGCATAAGACATTTGATAAAGCAAGAAATTGCTTAGTCTTTTTTCTCCACCTGGTCTAATCAGTAAATCAACGTCCGGTTGGTTTCTCGTGTATAAAAGATTTGAGAACTCATCATCAGTCAGGATTTCTCCCTTCTCTATTGCAGTATTCACAGCTTTTAATATCTCTTGCCTTGACCCATAATTAATAGCAATATTTAGAATAAGTTTATCATTATCTTTCGTCGAATCCAATGCGTATTCTATCTTTTGAATTACTTTTTCGGGCAATACACTAATATCTCCCAAAATATTAATCTTAACTCCTTGAGTTACTAGTTTATTTAATTGGTCATCTATATATTTTATGAGTATTTGCATTAAAAAATCTATTTCTTTTTGTGGTCTCTTCCAATTTTCTGTTGAAAAAGCATATAAGGACAAATATTGTATCCCAATATTTAAAGAGTTTTCAACAACGTCAACAACTCTTTTCATCCCTTCATTATGTCCAAAAACTCTGGGTTTATTTAGTTTTGTAGCCCATCTTCCATTGCCATCCATTATTATGGCAATATGTTTAGGCAGTCTATCTTGATCTAATTTTGATAAATCCATTTTCAATTCCTTTTAGTTTATTCTTAATTATTGTATCATATTTTGATTTTTTCTTACACAAAAAATAAGCCTTTATATTTGAATATCTCATGAAGAAATCTTCAAATTAGGCTTATTTTTATAATAAACTATTTGGTTTTAATTTCTCTTGAACCAGGTTTTACCAATTCTATTCCTTTCTTACATAAAGGGCATTCTTCCGGTTTAAAAATTTCTATATCGATTTTTGTTGCGCTATATAATGGTAAATCAATATCAAGGTTTACGCTTCTATCTACTAGACAACAAATTCCTACTACTTCTGCACCCAATTCTTCCAAAACTTTTTTTGTTTCATAAGAAGATTTTGCAGTAGTTACAACGTCTTCTGAGATAATAACTTTTTCACCTTTTTTTACTTCAAACCCTCTTCTAAGACACATTTCACCATCTTTTCTTTCCGTAAATATAGCTGGTTTATGTAATTGTCTTCCTAGTTCATAAGCTACAATTATTCCACCCATGGCAGGTCCAACAACAGTATCAAATTCAACATCTTTAAGCTTATCAGCGATAACTTTGATTACTTCTTCAGCTTTGTCTGGATATTGTAATAACTTTGCACATTGACAATACTTATCACTGTGATTTCCAGATGACAATAAGAAGTGACCTTCTAATAATGCATTACTTTCTTTCAATAATTCAACAACCCTATCCATCTTTTTCCTCCTAAATAATATTCCTTATTTCGTCTATTGATTTAAAATTATTTTGTTTTAAATAGTTTTCCATACCATTTGCTATTTCAACCATAACATTTGGATTAACAAAATTTGCTGTACCAACTTGAACCAAGTGACAACCTACCATGATAAATTCTAATGCATCTTTGTAATTTTGAATTCCACCCATACCACAAACAGGAATTTTTACGTTTTTACATACATCTCTACACATTCTTAAAGCTATAGGTTTTATACAAGGTCCCGAAAGACCGGCAGTTATATTGTCAAATACAGGTTTTCTTTTATTAATATCCACAGCTAATGCATTAAAAGTATTAACAAGACTAAGAGCATCTGCTCCAGAATCTTCACAAGTCTTTGCCATTTCTACAATATCATTAGCATTAGGAGATAATTTTACCATTAAAACTTTATCAGTATGCTTTCTTACCTCCGATACAACTTTTTGTGCTACATCACATTTTATTCCAAAAGCCATTCCACCTTCTTTAACATTTGGACAAGAAATATTTAACTCAATTATTTTTATATCAGTGCTTGATATAAGTTCAACCGCTTCAATATAACTTTTTATATCAGAGCCACCAATGTTTGCAATGGTAACAGTGTCCAAAGATAACATATAGTCCAGATCCCTATTAATGAATTCTTGAACAGATGGATTTTGTAATCCTATACTATTCATGATTCCAGACGGTGTTTCATAGATTCTTAAACCAGTATTTCCATTTTTAGGTTGAATAGTTAATCCTTTTGTTGAGATACCTCCTAATTTATTTAGATCTGTAAAATTCTCATATTCTCTTCCAAATCCAAATGTTCCAGAAGCTCCAACAACAGGATTTTTGAATTCTACTCCACAAAAATTTGTTTTAAGCATCAAATATCACCTCATTTTTTTCAAAAATTGGGCCATCTTTGCAAACTCTTTTAAGTCCATTAGTTGTATGAACAGTACATCCTAAACACGCTCCTATTCCACAGGCCATGTGAGCTTCTAGTGAATAAAATTCTGTCGCATCAAGATTTCTTTTCTTTAAAGAATTCATCATAGGATTTGGACCGCAAGCATAAATATAATCATAGTCATTTTTTACGTATTCTGTTATATATCCTTTTAGCCCAATTGATCCATCTTCTGTAGAAATAATTGTTTCGTTTTTATTTAAAATCTCATCTTCCATGTATATTGCGTTTCTATACCCAACATACAAATCTACGTTTTTTAATTTTCTAGATAAATATTTCATTGGAGCAATTCCAATCCCACCAGCAACTATAGCACATTTTGCTTCAGGATGTAATTCAAATCCATTTCCTAACGGGCCAAGAATTTTGATGCTTTCTCCTACTCTCATAGAGGAAATTATTGATGTTCCTTTGCCTACTACAGCATATAAAAATGTTATACTTTCTTCATCCAAATCACAAATACTAAGTGGTCTTGGAAGAAGTGGTGATTCATCCCAAGCTCTTAACATATAGAATTGACCAGGATCACCTTGGAATTTTCCTTTTAATACCAATTTAAAAATTCCATCGCTAATTTCTTCATTAAGTATTATTTCAGATTCGATATACTTATTCACCGTAAATATCCTTTCTCATATCTTCTACAGCTTTTCTAGCATATTTACCGATGTTTTCTTCTCCATCATCAAACTTTCTGTAATTTAATATTATGCCTCTAGATGAATTTACAATTCCTTTCTTAAAGTTATCAAGGTAAACTCTTATGTCTTCTGGTTTTGCTCCTTGTGCTCCGTATCCGGGAATTAAAAACATTATATTTTCATATCTCTCTCTGATTTTATTTGCATTTTCAGTTTGAGTTCCACCTACCACAAATCCTAAAGAACTTAAATTACATTGTCCTATATATTCTTTGGCAATTTTATTCAGATTGTCGCCTATCTCATAGTATAGTGGTTGGCCTTTATAATCCTTATATTGAATATCTTTTGAACCTGGATTTGATGTTCTCATTAATACAAATATCCCTTTTTCTTTTGATTCAAGATAAGGTAAATAATGTTCTAAAGTATCATATCCCATGAATGGATTAACAGTTATAAAGTCAGCTTCAAAATCACCTTCAAAATGTGCTTTTGCATATTCTTTGGCTGTATTTGCAATATCTCCTCTTTTTACATCAGCAATAGATATTAAATCATTATCTTTAAGATATTTAAGAGTGTTTTTATAAGCTATCAATCCTTCTATGCCATGTGCTTCGTAGTATGCAATTTGCACTTTAAAACATGCGACTAAATCTTTTGTATTATCTATGATCTCCTTATTAAAATCAAATAGATATTCGCTAACTTTCTTTCCTTTTTTCATATTTTCTGGTACATAATCTGTACTAGTATCTAGTCCTACACATACTATGGATCTTTCGTTTATTCTTTCAGAAAGCTTATCTATTATCATTTTTAGCCCCTTTCTCAAATTTAACTTTTCCATTTACGATTGTCATCTCAATACTACCCCTGAACTTTTCGCCAATAAACGGAGAATTATTTGATTTTGAATTAAATTTTTTTACTTTGATTTCTTTATCAATATCAATTATAACTAAATCAGCATCGTATGTTGGATTTATAACACCTTTGTTTTCTCCTAAAATCTTAGCTGGATTGTAACTCATTAATTCAGATATTTTATTTAATGATATATTATTTTCTTCATGCAACACTTTATATGCAATATTAAACGCTGTCTCTAGTCCAATCATTCCACATGCCCCGTTATCTTTATCTTCTTTAGTGTGCGGAGCATGGTCCGTTGCAATAGCATCTACTGTATTATTTTTTATCATTTTTATTATGCAATCAATATCCTCTTGAGTTCTTATTGAAGGATTTACTCTGAAGTCACTATCTTTCATATATATGTGATGAGGAGTAACTTCGCAAGTAATTGGTGCATTTTTATCTTTGTAGAATTTTATCGTTTCTAATGAGTCAATAGTGCTAACGTGACAAAAATGAACTCTACATCCTGTTTTTAAGCTTAAGTAGCAATCCCTAATTGTTTCTAAATCCTCTGCATACCTTGTAGAAATCTTTGTTAGATTATGGTCTTCTGCATGTACCATTATACCTTTATTTATTTTTTCTATTTCCGTAAAAATATTAAAGGCTAGTAAAGAATCTGTTATACCTTTCCCGTCTTCACTAAAGAATTTTATATTATTATCTGCTTTTTCAAAATTAATCATTTCTATAGATTTTAAATCTTTTGTTGTGGCCATGCATTGATATATATTTATTAAATCAATTTCTTTTGATTTGTCTATAATTTGATTGTAGATTTCATTATTATCCACAACTGGTTTAGTGTTTCCCATCAAATTACAACTTGTGTAGCCTCCAGCAAGAGCTGACAGGCTACCAGTATATAAATCCTCTTTTTTTTCTTGACCGGGATATCTGAAATGAGTGTGCAAATCTATGAATCCTGGCATTACAATTTTTCCCTTTACATCAATGATTTCATCACATTCTTCTAATATCTCTCCAATTGCTTTTATTTTACCATTTTCTATTAAAATATCAGCAAAAATATCTTTATCTTTATCTATAATATGACAATTTTTAAGCAGCAGTTTCATTATTCCTCCACGTTATATAAGTGATCACAATAATCACACTTATAGGTTCTAGTATCCTTATCAACTAAACTAAATTTTTGTACGATACTTCTTTCAGATTGAGTTATACATCTAGGATTTTTACATTTAATAAAACCTTCAAAATGTTCTGGTAAATTTAAGCTGATTTTTTCTTTTATTTTTTCATTTTCAATTATATTAACAGTCATATTATCATCGAATACTCCAAGTATATCAAAGTCTATATCTATAACATTTTCGATTTTGATCATATCTTTTCTTCCCAATTTGCCTGATTGTGCATTCATTATCAATGCTACTGTATAATCAGCCTTGTCTAACTTTAAAAGTTGGAATATTTTATAGCCCATTCCACATTTGATATGATCGATTACAATACCTTTTTCAATACTATTAATGTTTAACATTATCTCACCCCTAATAATTTCAATATTAACGCCATTCTAACAATTACACCGTATCTAACTTGCTTAAAATAAACTGCTCTTGGATCGCTATCAACTTCTGTAGCTATTTCATTTACTCTTGGCAATGGATGAAGAACAGCTAAATCTTCTGTAGCTAATTTCATTTTATCATTATCTAAGATATATGAATCTTTCAATCTAACATAATCTGCTTCATTGAAGAATCTTTCACGTTGAACTCTAGTCATGTATAAAACATCTAATTCACCGATTACATCTTCCATTTTTTCAACTTCTTTGAATTCTATATTCTTTGATTTTAAAAATATCTTAATATAATCAGGCACTTGAAGTTCTTCAGGAGATATTAAGACGAACTTGTTGTTCTCATATCTTGACATAGCTTTTATCAAAGAATGTACTGTTCTACCAAATTTTAAATCCCCACACAATCCTATTGTCATGTTGTCCAATCTTTTTTTAGTCATCCAAATTGTCAACAAATCTGTCAAAGTTTGAGTTGGATGTTGATGTCCACCATCACCTGCATTTATCAATGGAACTTCTGCATAAGAACTAGCTAAAACTGCCGAACCTTCTTTAGGGTTTCTCATCGCAATTATATCTGTATAATTTGACACTGTTCTTATTGTATCAGCCAAAGACTCACCCTTTGATGTCGATGAACTTGCACTTTCTGAAAAGCCTATGCAATCTCCACCTAATCTATGTATTGCTGATTCAAAACTTAATCTTGTTCTTGTTGAAGGCTCAAAAAAAAGAGTCCCTAAGATTTTTCCATTACATAAATTAGAAAAATCAGAAGGACTCTTTATAATTTCTTCTGCTAAATTCAATATTTCGTTTATCTCTTCTACATTAAAATCATCTGCGTTAATTAAATTTCTATTTTTTAACATAACTATCTCCTTTGATTTATTTTCACTATAATAACATCAAAAAAGATATCTGTCAATAGTTTTTTTAATTAAGAGTTGTAAAATTTACATCTGTCATTCAATATACATTCTTCACATCTTGGATTTCTAGCCTTGCATAGATTTCTGCCATGCCAAATAAATAAGTGATGACTTTTTGACCATCTATCTCTTGGTATTTCTTGCATCAACGCCATTTCAGTACTCAATACGTCTTTTTCATTTACAATTCCAATTCTGTTAGTTACTCTAAAAACGTGAGTATCCACAGCTATAGCAGGTGTTCCAAATGCATTGCTTACAACTACATTTGCGGTTTTTCTACCAACTCCTGGTAATTTCATTAATTCATCTATATTATCAGGAACTTTTGAGTCATAATCATGATATAAAACATTACATGTATTTATGATATTTTTTGATTTTGTTTTGTATAGTCCACAGCTTTTGATGTATTTTGCTAATCCATCTACTCCTAAATCTAATATTGTTTTTGGGGTATTGTGTTCTTTAAATAAAACAGATGTAACTTTGTTAACCCTAACATCTGTACATTGTGCTGATAAAATAGTGGCAATTAATAATTCGAATGGAGTAGTAAAATCTAACCCTGCTTTTGCATTAGGATATAAGCTATCTAAATCATCCAAAATTTTATTAATTTTCTCGTAACTCATTAAATTTTCTCCTTACTTCTTCAATTTCAATTTTATATCCATCTAAGTTGTTAGGAGTTTCCAGTATTATTGGTCTGCCTCCTAACCTTTTATTAAAGATTACATTAAAAAGGTCTGATTCTCCAATCAATCCCTTACCAAACTTTTCATGTCTATCTTTATTTGCTCCAAATGGCATCATAGAATCATTGCAATGAATTACTTTTATTTTTTCAATACCAATTAACTTGTCAAATTCATCAAGATAATCATCAAAACTATTCAGTCTAATTCCAGAACTAAATAAATGGCAGGTATCTATACAAACATATAATGGAATGCTTGCATTACTAATAATATATGCAATTTGGTTTAAATCGCATCCAAGTTCACTACCTTTTCCACTCATAGTTTCAATACATATCATCTGACCATTTGAAACATCTATTTGATTCAAGCCTTCTACAATCAAATTAAGTCCTTTCTCAATTCCTTGATTTTTATGACTTCCTGGATGAAGAACGTACTTATCAATTTTCAAATCTTGAATTTT
Organism: Finegoldia magna ATCC 53516; assembly: GCF_000159695.1. Lineage (NCBI taxonomy): Bacteria > Bacillati > Bacillota > Tissierellia > Tissierellales > Peptoniphilaceae > Finegoldia > Finegoldia magna. The sequence continues at coordinate 1,510,953 of NZ_CM000955.1, read as the reverse complement.
TTTCATATCTTCATTTATAAGCTGAATCGCCAATTCTCTTAAATCTTCTCTATCACTACATAAATTCATTGTATATGCTCCATGACACACAATATTATTTATATCATGGGTTTTCCTAAGCTCCAAAAATTTTTCTATTTCTTTATCAGGAATTAATCTAGACTTAGATCCTCTTGGATTACGAGGAAAGAATTGAAAAGTGTCAGCATTTATTCGTAAGCATTGTTCTATAGTTTTGTGAAGTCCTTTTGATGTAGATAAATGGCACCCTATTCTGTTCATAATTACCTCCAAGTCATTATTATATCACACCTTCATATTTAATATGTTATAATACTAGATGAGGAAGTGAGACATGTTTAATATTAACAAAAAAAATATATCAAAAATAGATAAAACTCTTATTATCAGTGTTTTAATACTTGTTATTTACGGTCTTGTAGTATTATATAGCGCTGGGTCAAGTCTTTCAAATCATTATTTCAGAAAACAATTAATAGCTACAATTATAGGAATAATTGTTGTTTTTTTTATAATTTCACTAGACAACCACATAATAAAAAAACTTAACATTCCAATGTACATAATTTGCAATGTTTTACTAGTTTTAGTTTTATTTTTTGGTGTTGGTGATGAATGGGGCGCAAGAAGTTGGTTTAAGTTTGGACCAATAAATTTTCAACCTTCTGAAATAATGAAGATAGTTCTTATTATTTCACTTGCAAATATTATTGAATCTAACAAGAACAGCCTGAATAACCCCAAAACTTTATTAAAAATACTAATTTTTGCTTTTATTCCTGTAGCTCTAATTTTAAAACAACCAGACGCAGGAACAGCAATGGTGTATACATTTATAATAATAGTAATGTTATTCACAGCTGGAATTGATTGGAAATATTTAATAGGAGCAATTGTCTTAGGCATAGTTAGTTTACCTTTTTTATACTTGAGACTAGATCAGTTTCAAAGAGATAGAATATTAAATTTTGTTCATCCTGAAAGAGATTTATCAAATACTGGATGGCAAGCCCTTCAAGGTAAAATAGCAATAGGATCAGGAAAATTGACTGGTGAAGGTTTCTTAAATGGAGTACAAAGTCAATATAATTTTATTCCTGAAAAGCAAACAGATTTTATTTTTGCGGTATTAGTTGAAGAATTTGGATTTATCGGTGGATTTATATTGATTTTATTATATGCCCTAATGCTTTATAGATGTGTGGTTATTGCTCAAAACTCAGATAATTTATACTCAAAATTATTGACAATGGGATTTGCAGCGATGTTTTTATTCCACATATTTGAAAATATTGGAATGACTATTGGTGTAATGCCTATAACAGGTATCCCATTACCATTTTTTAGTTATGGTGGAACATTTCAAATTATCAACTTAATTTCAATTGGATTGATTATATCTTCATCAATTCAAAAAGACCCATTGAATTTCATTTAGGAGGAAATATGAATAAAATAGAAAGTTTTAAAATTAATCACTTAAAATTATTACCTGGAATTTATGTATCAAGAAAAGATTATTTAAACAATGAAGTATTAACTACTTTTGATTTGAGAATAACTGCACCTAACAGAGAACCTGTTATGAATACAGCAGAAGTTCACGCAATAGAACATTTAGGAGCTACATTTTTAAGAAATAAACTTGAAAATGAAGTTATTTATTTTGGACCTATGGGTTGTAGAACAGGCTTTTATCTAATCTTAACCGGAGATAGAAAATCTGAAGATATCGTAGACTTAGTTAAAGAACTCTTTGAATTCATATCCAATTACGAAGGTGATATACCTGGTCAATCAGCAAAGGACTGCGGCAACTATTCAGATATGAATTTAAATATGGCAAAATTCTACTCTGATAAGTACTTGAAGGTTCTAAATTCTATTAAAACAGAAAATTTAATCTATCCAGAATAGAAAAAACACAATTTAGTTATACTAAATTGTGTTTTTATTTTTTTTATCTTTATCTAAATATGTTGTTTGTAGTTCTGTTAGCTTCTTTTCATTCATTTTTTCAATATAGTGTTTTCTACATAATGGCATATATGCCTCACTAGCACCCAACTTTATTCTGTTTTTATCGTCTGATATACGATAACTTACCCATGCATCATTTCCACACACAGCGCACACAGCGTGGTGTTTTTCGACGTAATCACATATAGGCAACAATTCCTTAACAAGTTGGAATGGCTTGGCTTTATAGTCCATGTCAAGTCCAGCAGCAATAATTGTAAATCCTTTTTCCAAGAGATAGTTAATTTGTTTTACAAAATGATCTGCTTTTGAATTAATAAATTGCACTTCATCTATAGCAATGACATTTACATCATGAGTTTTTGTATATTCAACTATATCGTCAATATTATCGACATTTATTGCTTCAATTTCGTTTTTATCATGTGTTACTACTTTTTCCTTAGAATATCTGGAATCCATCTTTGGTTTAAACACAACTACATTGTACTTAGCGATTTTAAACCTATTCACTTCTTTCCATAGACTAGATGTTTTTCCGGAAAACATAGATCCAGTATGCACTATTAATTTTCCTCTATATTGATGCATACTAATTCCTTGAAATTTCTATTGATTGAATTATAATATCGTCCAACGGTTTATCTGAAAAATCAGTATCTACATTAGAAATCTTATCTACTATATCCATCCCACTATAAACTTGACCAAATACAGAATGTTTTCCATCTAACCAAAAACAACCACCATTATTTTTATAGTATTCTTTTTGTTCTTCTTCCAAATCACATTCGTCAAGATATTTAATATAATCTTTTCTAATTGAAGTATTTTGAACTATAAAAAATTGAGATCCATTAGTATTTGGTCCAGAATTAGCCATGGATAATGCTCCTCTTATATTTTTTAAATTATCAGAAAATTCATCTTCAAAAGGATTTTTCCAAATGCTTTCTCCGCCATAGCCTGTTCCTTGTGGATCTCCTCCTTGAATCATAAAATCTTTAATGACTCTATGAAAAATAGTTCCATCATAATATCCTTCTTGTGCATGAGTTACAAAATTTTCCACACAATTTGGAGCATCATTTTCAAACAAACAAATTTTTATTTCTCCTACGTTTGTGATTATATTTGCCATTAATTGCTCTTTTTTTGGTATATCTGTTTGATACATATTTCCTCCATAAATAATTAAACTGCTTTTTTTAAAAGCAGTTTAAACTTTTGTATTTGATGAGAAGTAATATCCTTCTCCCCATTTTGTCCTAATTATTAATGATTCGTTATCTTTGATTTTTTCTCTTAATCTTTTAATGTGAACATCAACAGTCCTGATATGAGACTGTGCATCTTCCCATAATTTCGCAGCCAATTCTTTTCTCGAAAGAACCTTATCTTTATTAGAAACAAGTGCGTATAACAATTCAAATTCTCTTCCTGTTAATTCTATATCTTGACCATATCTTTTTACAGTTCTTGATATCAAATTAAATTCAAATTCACCGATTTGTATTATATTTGTTTTATTATTGTCATTTACTAAATCTGATTTTGCCCTTCTGAGAACTGCTCTAATTCTTGCTTTCAATTCAAGCATATTAAATGGATAAACTACATAATCATCTGCGCCATATTCTAACGCTAAGATTTTTTTCATATCATCTGATTCGTCACTAACAAAAATCGTCGGAATAGAATATAATTTGCTGATTTCTTTTTTGAAATCTAAGCCCGTACCATCCGAAAAATTCATATCACTAAGTAAAAAATCATAGTAACCTTTTTTTAGTTTTTCAAGTGCATCTTCAATTGTAGAACATTCTGAAACTTCATAATTTTCATCATTAGAAAAATTCAAAATGATCTCATCTTTATACACATTAGAGGGAAAAACTAACAGAATTCTAAGTTTCATAAGATTGATTAGATTACTTCAATAAAGTGATCTGTTTTTTCCTTTACTCTTCCTATTATATTTCCAACTTGGCCAGATTCGTGTAGTTTTTCTACAAGTTTATCAGCATCTTCCTTAGATAATGCAATTAATAATCCACCTGATGTTTGAGGATCAAATACTAAATCATCTATGAAGCTGCTAACATTTTTGCTGATTTTTACATCATTTCTGATAAAGTTTCTATTGTCATAAGCTCCTTTTGGAACTAATCCTAAGTTAACGAATTCTTCTACTCCTTCGAAAATAGGTAAGTTTTGTGAATCAATTTCTATTGTTAAATCAGATCCCTTAGCCATTTCAAGTGCATGTCCGCACAAACCAAATCCTGTTACATCAGTAGCGGCATGAACTTCTAGTCCATCGCATGCTTCCTTAGCGTATTTATTCAATGTAGACATAGATTTGATAACTTCATCAAATAATTTTTGATTATCCATTCCACCTTTTATAGCAGTATTTACAATTCCTACACCTAATTTTTTAGTTAATACAACTACGTCACCTACTTTAGCTGTAGAGTTGGCCCAAACTTTATCAGGATGGTTTATTCCTGTCACAGACAATCCATATTTAGGTTCATCATCTTGAATTGTATGACCACCAACTAACAGACATCCTGCTTCTTTAGCCTTATCAGCACCACCCTTTAGGATTTCAACTAAAATATCTTGATTCATACAATCAGAAAAACAAACAATATTTAAAGCTAACAATGGATCTGAACCCATGGCATATAAATCACTTAAAGAGTTTGCCGCAGCTACTTGACCAAATGTATATGGGTCATTAACAACCGGTGTAAAGAAGTCTAAAGATTGAATTAAACATAAATCATCTCTTACTTTATAAACAGCACAATCATCGCTTGTATCTAATCCTACTACAAGATTATCGTCATTTACTTTTTCAAGGTGACTTAATACCTCAGCTAATTTACCAGGTCCTATCTTTGCTGCACATCCAGCTGTTTGAGTAAACTCAGTTAATTTGACATCTTCTGGTTTAATTGTTTTGTACTTTTTGTCTAACATTTTTATATCTCCTTTAATCTATAGTTATTAAACTTTTCAATGATTCAAAAGTTTTATCGCCAATTCCATCCACATTTTTTATTTCTTCAATTTTTTTAAATTGATTTTTTTCTCTAAATTCTATTATTTTTTTAGCTTTGGAAGGTCCAATACCTGGTAATGTTTGCAATTTATTACTATCAGCAGTGTTAATATTTACAAGATTACTAGAGTTACTATCTTTTATAGTAACTATATCAGAGCTTTGTGTATCATTGTTTTGTTCTTTTGAGGTTTCTGATTTAGAAGGAATATAGATCTTCATCTCATCTTTTAGCTTCATCGCCAAATTTACACTCTTAGTATCCGCATCTTGTTTAAATCCACCTGCTAATTCAACAATATCTTTAATTCTATCATCTTTTTTAAAATGATAGACACCAGGTTTGTTTACACAACCATCTATTTGACACATCTTAGTAGAATTATCTTCGCCGTTTTGTGCACTATTTTCAGACTGCTTATTTACGCTTTCTGTTGATTTTGTATCAACTAAAGCTTGAATTTGATTGTCATTCAAATTATCTGAATTAGATTTATAGTAACCAAAACCAGCTAAAAAAATTATTGCTATACCAATTAAAATTTTATCTTTAGAAAAATTGAAATTCATAGTGCGCCTCTTATATCTATATACTCTATAATATCATATGCACAAGCAATTCGTCCAATAAAAAAAGCTACTGGCAGTAATTGCCAATAGCTAAAGATTTTAGTTTAAGATTCTTCTTGCTGTTACAAATGTATTTGAGTAATAGTTTGATTCAATATCTGAAATAATTACACCAGTTGATGGTGTAGAAGCATGAATCATTTTGCCATTACCAACATAAATCCCAACGTGAGAAATACTTCCTGAACCATTTGTACTAAAAAATAACAAATCTCCTTGTTTCAAATTGCTTTTACTTACAGGATATCCATTATTTGATTGTGCAGCTGAATTTCTATAAAGAGAAATACCGCAAACTTTATTATATAAATAACTAGTTAATCCAGAGCAATCAAATCCTACTCCTGGTTGTGCAGAACCCCAAACATATCTTTCTCCCAAATAATTATAAGCTGCTTGAGCTACAGCACTGCCAGAACCACCTTCATTAGATCTTACAACCTTAGAGTTAGAATCTTTTTTATAAGAATCTTTAACTTCTGTGTTTTTTGTTTGGTTTGGTTCAACTTTACTGTCTTGAATATAATTTACAGAAATATATCTTCCTTCAGAAAGTTTTAGCCAATATTCTCCTTTGATACCACTAACTTTAGTACCTTTTTCTAATACTGAAACAACATTAGAATCCATACTGTCTTTATCTCTAACATTAACAGATTCTTTTACATATCCAGTATAGTTAGTTCCTTCAAATTTTGTAGAATTTGATTTATTTTCTTGTTCTTTGTTCTTTGCTTCTGAAATTTGAAGTTTATCATTTTGCTTTTCTTCAACTTTACTATTTTGCAAGTATTTAATACTAATAAAACCATTATTTCCATTTACAGAAGTTTTAAACCATCCATCTTCAACTACACCTTGTACTTTAGTGTTTTTCTCTAATACACCTAGTTTATTAGAGATAATTGATTTTTCACTTCTTATATAAACTGGAGATTTTACCCACATATCTACTGACTTTTCAGCAGAAATTGATTTTACTTTCTTAACTTCAGGATTGTTTTTTGAAACTTGTTTTTCAGTTTCAGAAACTACTTTTTTATTTGATTTTTCATTCGTCAAGAAATCTTTACTTACGTATGCTTCTTTGTTTTTATAGCTTATTTTTGCCCATGATTTATTGCCATCGTCTTTTACAACAACTTTAGTATCTTTTGGTAAAACACCTATTGCTTCAGATCCTTTATCTGCTTTTTCTCTTACAAATAAATCCCCTGTCGTAGATTTTGTTATGTTTGAATAAATCTTTTCTTCTTCATTTTCAGAATTTCTTGAAAGAGTTAATGAAGCAACTTCAGATTTTTCTTTCTTTAGGCTTGATTTTGAATTCTTATTATCTTCTGAAATTTTCCCAACATTTGCAGTAGATAATTCTACTTTTTTAGGTTCATCTTTTTTTGTATCTACTTTTTCACTATTTTGTTTGTATGTAGAAACGTTATTTTCAGCAGAAGTCTTTAATTCTTGTTTATTCACTTTAACTTCTTTTACTTCAGAATTAATTTCTTCTTTAGATTTGTTATATTGTTTTTTAGATATAGTTCTTGTGGAATCATTTAATACGTTTCTTACTTGTGAGTTTCTTATTTCATTAAGAGCTTTCTCTTTTTCTTCTTTTTCAGCATTTGGAGTCAATTCATAATTGCTTTTTATTGCAACTGAATATTTTGAATCATTTGATTGATTCGACTCAATATTATTGTCTCCTATTAAAGTTGTGGAACTTAAATAAGGCGATACAAAAGTTCCTACAGCTATGACTGAAGCCAATCCGATAGATAAGCCAAGTCCTTTTTTGTTCATATTAACTTCCTCCTAATACATCCTAAGATAATATTAAAAGAATAAAAAAAATATGTCAAGTAAATTCAACAAAAAAGTTACAAATAAGTTTCAAAAAAGTAATAATTGTAACATTTTTGTCATAATTTCTATTTTCTTCTACTTTTATATAAGATATAATAAACCAGTTTATTACAAGAAAAAAATCTATTCATATCATGATGAATAGATTTTAGATCAAATATTAACTTTTTAGATTTCCATTAGTTCTGTTTCTTTATCAGTAACAATATTGTCAATTTCTTTTGTCAATTTATCTGTTAAAGATTGTATATCATCTAATAAAACATGTAATTCATCTTCAGATATTTCAGCATTTTTTTCCATTTTTTTTGCATCGTCAACAAAATCTCTTCTGATAGATCTTATAGTTACTTTAGATTTTTCGCCATATTCTTTAACAACTTTTGTCAATTCTTTTCTTCTATCTTCAGTTAATTGTGGAAATGGTAATCTGATAATACTTCCATCATTTGAAGGAGTAATTCCCAAATTAGATGCTTGAATTTGCTTTTCAATTTCTTTCATGATTGATTTATCCCATGGTTGAATTGTAAGCAATCTTGCTTCTGGAGCAGAAATAGTAGCAACTTGTTTTAAAGGTGTTGAAGTACCATAATAATCTACCATAATATTATCCAATATGCTAGGATTTGCACGACCAGCTCTTACCGTTTTTAATTCTTCCCTTAATGCATGTAATGTTTTATCAGCTTTTGCTTCCATATCTTTTAAAATTTGTTTACTCATTTTTATCCCCCTCAACAATTGTTCCAATATTTTCTCCATGAGAAACTCTAATTATATTTTTAGGATCATCAATACCAAATACAACTAATCCCATATTGTTTTCCATGCAAAGTGATGTCGCTGTTGCATCCATTATGCCTAAGCCTTTGTTCAAAATATCAATATAAGTAAGTTTATCGTATTTAATTGCATCTTTGTTTTTATTAGGATCAGAATCGTATATACCATCTGTCCCTCTTTTACCTGCTAAAATAACATCAGCGTTAATTTCCACTGCCCTTAATGCAGCTGTTGTATCTGTAGAAAAATATGGTAATCCTGTTCCTGCAGCAAAGATTACAATCCTACCTTTTTCAATATGTCTTATTGCCCTTCTTCTAATATAAGGTTCTGCAACTTGTTTCATATCTATTGCTGTTTGTACTCTTGTTTGGATACCTTTTGCTTCCAATGATGCCTGCAATCTTAAAGCATTTATAGTAGTTCCTAACATGCCCATTGAGTCTGATGTAGCTCTATCAATTTTAGATGATCTTCCTCTCCAGAAATTTCCACCACCTACAACAATAGCAATTTCTAATCCCTCTTCGTAGACAGCTTTTATAGAATCGCAAATATTTTCTATAATATCATCATCTAATCCGTGTCCTTGGTCTCCACTTAAAGCTTCACCACTTAATTTTAGTAGAACTCTTTTATATTTTAAACTCAAAATTTCCTCCTAATTAATAATAAGGTTTTCTTTAATTAATCATACCAAATTAGCATTTTAAAATCAATATGATATTATGTAAAATAAAAAAAGCTGCAATATGAAATTGCAGCAATAATTTTTATTGACCCATTTGTTTTTTTACTTCTTCAGCAAAATCTTCGTTTTTCTTTTCTAAACCTTCGCCAACTTCAAATCTAGCAAATCTACGAATTTTAATGTTTTCACCTATTTTTGCAATTAAATCTGTTAATAATTCTTCTACAGATTTGTTAGGATCTTTAATGAATGGTTGTTCTAATAGACAAATTTGTGAGTAGAATTTGTTAATTCTTCCTTCAACTTTCTTTTCAGCAATCATTTTTGCTTTGTCTTCAGGAATATTTTTTCCATCGTTTTCGTTCATAGCTTGATGAACTAATACTTCTTTTTCTTTATCTACTTCTTCAGCTGGTACTTCATCACGACTTACATATTTAGGATTTGATGCTACAACTTGCATTGCTATATCTTTTGCGAAATTTTTGAATTCTTCATTTTTTGCAACGAAATCTGTTTCACTATTGATTTCAACAATAGCAGCAATTTTTCCACCGTGAATATAAGTTTCAACAATACCTTCAGATGCCAATCTTCCAGCTTTTTTTTCTGCTCCAGCAAGTCCTTTTTCTCTCAAAAGATCCATTGCTTTTTCAATATTTCCGTCTGCTTCAGATAGGACTTTCTTACAGTCCATCATTCCTGCGCCAGTTTTTTCTCTTAATTCTTTTACCATACTAGCAGTAATTTGTGCCATTTTATTACCTCCAATTAAATTAAAAAGCGACTGTCAAACAATTATTCAATTTTCAGTTTAACCGTCGCTTATTTTTTATTATTCTTCGTCTGATTGTTCTTCAGAATTTTCAACAAATTCTTTTAAATCTTCTTCTGATACTGATTCTTCATTTTCAAATTCTTCTGTATCATTTTCAGTTTCAGAATAAACTTCTTCTGAATCTTCACGACCTTGATTTGCTTCAATAACAGCATCAGCAATTGTAGAAGTTAAAAGCTTAACTGCTCTAATTGCATCATCGTTACCAGGAATAGCAATATCCAATTCGTCTGGATCACAGTTAGTATCTACGATACCTACAACTGGTATTCCTAATATTTTTGCTTCGTGAACAGCAATGTATTCTTTTTTAGGATCAACTACAAAAAGTACACTTGGCATTTTTGTCATTTTTCTAATACCACCAAGGTTTTTTTCTAGTTTTTCTCTTTCTCTTTCTAATTGGCTAACTTCTTTTTTAGGTAAAAGATCGAAAGTTCCATCTTCTTCCATTTCATATAATTGGTGAAGTCTATTAATTCTTGTTTTGATAGTTTTGTAGTTTGTTAACATACCACCTAACCATCTTTGGCTTACATAATGTTGTCCACATCTTTTAGCTTCTGTTTCAATTGCTTCTTGAGCTTGTTTTTTTGTTCCTACGAAAAGAACTTCTCCACCATCTGCAACGATGTCTCTTACATAATTGTAAGCATCATCAATTTGTTTTACAGTTTTTTGAAGATCTATAATATAGATTCCATTTCTTTCTGTAAAAATAAATTTTGACATTTTTGGGTTCCATCTTCTTGTTTGATGTCCAAAGTGAACCCCAGCTTCTAACAATGATTTCATTGATACTACTGACATTTTTTTACCTCCGTTTTTTTCCTCCAGACGACTCATCTACAAATGCGACAATTAAGCAACTGCATCTGTATCATCGACTGTGTGTTTTACTTTCAAAGTATATCATAAATGTTTTTATTTTTCAAGCTTTTTATAATCACATTTTTCATTAGAACAAAGAATGGATTCTCCATGCCTATTTTTTCTATGAACTAGTAAACTACCACATCCAGGACATTTCTCACCTGTAGGCTTATCCCATAAAGCGAAGTCGCAATTTGGATAATTTTCACATCCATAAAAAACTTTACCTCTTTTAGAAACTTTTTCTATTATTCTGTGACCACATTTTGGGCATTTTACTTTAGTATCTTTTACAATAGTTTCAGTATATTTGCAATCAGGAAAAGCACTGCAGCCAATAAACTTTCCATTTCTTCCGTGTTTTATTACCAAATCATTGCCACATTCAGGGCATTTACGTCCAATTGGTTCGTCTTTAACTTTAAATTTATCTTGTGCATTTTTTGCATTGATTAAATCTTCATTAAATCCATCATAAAAATCTCTAATTACTTTTTTCCATTCAACGTCGTTTTCAGCAATATTATCTAATTCATTCTCCATTTCAGCAGTGAATTTTTCATTAATAATTGAATCAAAATATTTAACTACAAATTCACAAACTTTTTCTCCGATTTCTGTTGTATAAAATTTTTTCTCTTTTAATTCAACATAATTTCTAGACAAAATACTGCTTATAATCGATGCATAAGTGCTTGGCCTACCAATGCCATCTTCTTCAAGTGTTTTTACAAGGCTTGCTTCTGTGTATCTAGATTTTGGTTTAGTAAAATGTTGTTTAGATTCTATTTCTTTTGAAGTTATAGATTCTTTTTCCTTTAATTCAGGCAATTCGCTATCTTTAGTATTTAAAGAATATACTCTTGTAAAACCATCAAAAATCACCACGTTACCATTAGATCTAAAAGTATAACCATTGTTATCAAAATCTATTGATGTAGATAAATATCTTGCATCTTTCATCTGACTAGCAACAGTTCTTTCCCAAATCAATTTATATAATTTGTATTGATCATCTGTCAAATATTTTTTAATTTCATTCGGTCTTCTTTTTACTGATGACGGCCTAATACCTTCGTGAGCATCTTGTGATCCTTTTTTCTTTTTAGAATAATCGTATCCTTTTGTGGCATATTGTTTTCCATAGAGATCATTAATAATATCTAGGCAATCACTCACGCAAACATGAGAAATTCTTGTTGAATCTGTTCTCATATAAGTAATCAAACCTACTGAACCTTCGCTACCCAAACTAATTCCTTCATACAACTGTTGAGCTATTCTCATAGTTTTAGAAGTTTGAAAATACAACTTTTTATAGGATTCTTGTTGAAGTGTAGAAGTAGTAAAAGGAGCATAAGGTTTCCTAGATTTTTTTTGTTGTTTTATAGAATCTACAACAAAATTATCTGACAAATCATTTAAAATTTTATCCGCTTCATCCTTGTTTTTTATATTGATTTTATTAGATTTATCGTTTTTTGAATAATATAGCTCAGAATCAAATTCCAATTTTTCTTTGGATAAATTTGCATGAATAGACCAGTATTCTTCTGGTTCAAACTCTCTTATCTCTTTTTCTCTTTCACAAATTAATCTTAAGGCTACAGACTGTACTCTACCAGCACTTAGTCCAGATTTAACTTTCTTCCATAATAACGGAGAAATGCTATAACCTACTATACGATCTAAAACCCTTCTTGCTTGTTGGGCATCTACCAATTTTAAATCAATAGCTTCAGGTTTTTTTATTGCCTCTTTTACAGAGTCTTTAGTTATCTCTTGGAATTTTACTCTATTTTCTTCCTTTGGATTTATACCTAACAAATAGCACAAATGCCAAGAAATAGCTTCTCCTTCCCTATCAGGGTCGGTTGCCAAGAATATTTTTTGAGAATTCTTATAATCTTTTTTTAAAGCATTAATAACATTAGCTTTACCACGAACATTGATATATTGTGGTTCAAAATCATTGTCTATATCAATTCCTAATTTGCTTTTCGGTAAATCTCTTAAATGACCTATTGTGGCTACAACTTTATATCCTGACCCTAACATTTTTTGAATCGTTTTTGCTTTAGTTGGAGATTCTACTACCACTAGCTTTTTATTTGCCATTAAAAGTCGATCCTTTCTGTTAACTTTCTTGTAATTTAGATCTTAGTTCACTTATAGACTCAGTTGAAATTTGATCTTCATTTATTCCTAATTTATTCATTATATCATTTAAATGTTCTTCATTCTTAACTTCGATTTCCAAATATGGATATGGATAAAAATCTTTATCCCAGGAATCAAAATCTAGTCTTGCATCCATAAACTCAAAAGATTTTCTTTCTTTCTTAGATGAAGATTGCTTATCTAATTTAACAAATTTTAATATTTGTTTCAAATTTTCTTCGCTATCAAACTCTATAGTATATTCATTATAATGTCTCACATTTGTATCATTAACTCTCTTCTTGTAAGTAAGAAATTTCTTGTTTTCATTATTAAAAATATCCTTTGAAATTCTTATTCTAAGATAATCACTACTATTAATTAAATCAAAATTATTAGATTCAATTAAAATATTTTCTTGAATTTCATGAGCAATCATTTTAGCTCCCATTTCAATAGCTTTATCCATCAAACCATTAAAATCATCTGTAAATACCTTACATTCTAATTCTTTTTCCATATTATTCCCTAATTTTCTTAACTTTAAAATCTATATAATCCGAAGACACACAATGTACATTTATTCCATCTATTATTCCTTCTACTACATTTAGATGTCCATATCCATGTAAATGTCCATATATTAAATGTGTAACATTATAATTTTTTAAACAATTAAATATCTCATTAGGTTGTTTATTAATATCAAAAGGTGGATAATGAAGCATCATAATAATATCATTGTTATTTCGGACGCTTTCCAAACTCATATTAACTCTTAAAATTTCTCTTTGAAAAATTTTTACATCTTTCTCTGTAGCTTCTTTGCTAGTTGGATCAAGCCACCCACGTGATCCACATATATTGATATCTCCTAAATCTAGTGAATCATTTTGAATAAAATTAATAGATTCTAATTCTAATTTTCTTAGTTTACTTATTCCAGACCACCAATAATCATGGTTACCTCTAGTTAGAATCTTTCTACCTGGACTCTTATCGATTCTTTTCAAATCTACAAAAGCATCATCTAGTTGCATTGCCCAGGAAATATCTCCTGGTATAAGTATAATATCTTCATCATCTAATTTTTCTAGATTATGAAATATCTTTTCTTCATAATTATCCCAATTATCACCGAACACATCCATCGATTTTTCTTTTGTATAATCCAGATGTAAATCACCTATCGCATATATCATAATTACTTTAACTCAATTTTCTTATATATTATGTCTAGTTCATTTAACAATTGCTCATCTCTGTTTTGGCAAGAAAAAAGTATTATTTGATTATTATTTGAAATTTTAAATAACAAATCTAGACATTTCTTATATCTTACATCATCTAATTGGACAAAACAATCATCTAGTATCATCAAATAATCAAGACCCATTAATTCTTCAAGAACACTTATTCTAATAAAAACAGAAAGCAAGTCAAATGTTCCAGAACTTAAATGTTTTTGTTCATAAAATTTTACTCCATCATAAATACTGACATCTAAATTTTCATCAACCCTAAATTTGTCCTTATCTTTAGTTGAATAAGCCATCATTTCTGAAACTTTCTTGTTAATTCTAGGGATAAAATTTTTGTGTAATTTATTTATACTTTTATTGATCAAATCCATAGCTAATTCTATAGATGTAATTTCATTTTCATACTTTTGAATATTCTCATTGATATCTGCTAATCTTTCTTCTTTTTCCAATAGAAGATTTACAGATTTTTCAAGTATTTTAGTCCTTTCAAATAATTTCGCATTTTCTTCAATAGATTCATCAATTTCTTTATTAAGTAAGTTGATATCTTTTATATCATTATCCTCAAGTTTTATTGAATCTGAATTAATATTTTCTAATAAAATACTAAAATCATATTCAGATGATATCTTTTGAAGTTGATCATCTTTATCAGAAATTCTATCCATCAATTGGTTATACTCTATTTTTTTTCTTCTATAATCTTCAACATCTATGTTCTTCAAATTTCTTGATGAAGATAAAATATTGTTAATCTTAGACTTAGAACTTTCATCTTCATTTATAATTGAATCCAATTTTGAATCAATATCTTGAAGTTGTCCCTCAAGTTTGCCCAAATAATCAATGCTTTTATCCATATTTGAGTCATATCTAAAGTCATTAATTACTTCATTGTAATTTTTATAACTCATATTAGTAATTTGATTAATCTTTTTCACAATCTTATTTAATTGACGATTGTATGATAATCTCTGAAATTTGTTCGATATAACAACTAAAATATAATATAGTACAAATAATACAGGAGCAATTACTATTTCTTTTGTATACCCCATCATATAAATCATCCCGGCAATAATTAATGTAACTATAACTCCAATAATAGATAATTTTATTTTTAATTTAGAAATTCCATTTAATTTTTCAATTAAATTATTAATTTCATCAATATAATCTCTTATAGTCTCATAATTACTAAGTTTTGCTTTTAATTGGTAGTAATCCTTACTTAATAATTTCTTTTGCTTCGATAACTCATTAAATGTAATTCTATTGTCGTTTAATAATTTATTTTGATATTCCAAACTATTTACATCATCTTCGTCAATGTCATTGATGTATTTAATCTTTGATACTCTGTCTAATAAACTTGCTTTTTCTTTTAAAATCTGCATTTTATAGTTTTTTGCATCTTCTATTTTTTCTATATCGTTCTTCTTGTGCAAATTAACTAATTTTTCTTTGTTTAAAAGCAAAGTCTCGTGTCTAAGCTTGTACTCATTTAACTTATTTAAACTATCTTCATATTCTTTTTTCTCTTTATTAATATTTTTGATTTCATCTTCTAAATCAAACTTTTTTTGATATAAACTCCCCAACGGTTTAGCTTTAGATTGTTTAGTCCCAATATTTGATTTCGTCTTTTCCAGATTATCTAGTGCTTTTTTAAATGAAACAGAATCATTATTGCTATCTGATGAATTCAATAGCATATCAACAATAGAACTTACATTCTTAGCTTCTGCATCTAATTCTTTTAAATTAGAAAAAACAGTTGATTTGAAGATATCTGAAGGCATTTTAAAAAAGTATTCACCAGGAAATGATAAATTATCTTGATTAAAACCATCTAAATCAGTTTCGTTATTACCAGTAGTCTCATTGAAAATATTAAAATATTTTTCTTTAAAATTACGATAAATTACATATCTCTTATTATCTTTTTCCACTAAAATACTGCCCTCATAGTTTTCACTATTCCAAGGGCGATATTTTTCGTAGTCTTCAGTAAATACAGTTCTCTTTAGGTAAGGTTTAACAAATCCATAAAATACACCTTCTATAAATTTGGATATAGTGGTCTTTCCTGACTCATTTAACCCGTAAATTAGATTAAATTTTTCTCCAAACTCAATTGTGTAATTATTAAATCTGCCAAATGATATCAAATCTAATCTAATAATTTTCATAAACTATTCTCCATTAAGGACTTAATTCCTAAATTAATCGCTCTTTTAACCACTGGATCTTCTTGATCTAAGTTTTTCGTTTCCTCAATAAAATAACCCAACACATTATTTCTGTTAAATTCATAAATTTTATCCAAATTTATATTAGATTCTGTGTTGTCAATTATTTCTACATATTCGCAATATTTTTTTAAACTTTCTTGTAAAGAATCTATATCTAGATCAAACCCTTCTTCTAATTGTCCCTTTAAATTAATTCTAATGTAATTTGTCTTATCTTCAACTAAACATTTAGACAATGAACCAACCAAATCGTAATAACTAAATTTATCTGATATATTATAGTCAAATTCATTGAAGTTTGATTCAGAACAATCTAAAAAATCGATGTCAAGTCTGTAATCAACTATACTTCCAATAACAGCACCATGCATCCCTTTTTCTTTAAAACTCAACGGTTCAATAGAACCTGGATACACAAATTTATCATTAAAAATAGTCGGTTTATGTATATGACCTAAAGCCACATAATCAAAACCCAAATTATTTACTTTATCTTGATCAAAAAACATATAACAATTGTTATCATTTAATAAATCAGAATGAATCATTAAAACATTAGTTTTTAACTTGTCTAGTTTTAAATCATCAAAAATGTTCATAAAATCGTAGTTATTTTTATTGTAACTTATCCCATAAACATCAGTGTCATCAAATTCTATTTTTTCAAGAGTATCCTTTTTGAAAATATTTAGATTATCACTAATATTTACCATGTCCCATAAATTATCTTTATAAATAGGATCGTGATTTCCACCTATAATGCAAATTTGTGAATTTGTTCTAGAAAATAGATCAATTAAACGATTCATATCACTTAGGCTAAAATTTTCCAAATTATACAAATCTCCAGACAGAAAAATATAATCAACATTTTCATCAATACTATATTCGATTAATTTTTCAACAGATGTCCAAATTCTTTGTCTTCTAATTTTAGACAAAGATTGAGGAATTGAAGATTTTTCAAATTTCATGCCTAAGTGAAAATCAGCTGAATGTATGAACTTCAAAATATATCCTACTTTTCTGAATCTAATTGTTTTAATTCATCTTCTATTAACGCATGTAATACTCTTAATTCTTCTTCTGTGAATGTAAGACCTTTACTCATTCTTGTATGATCAGGATTCCATTCTCTAATATCGTATTTTGCATCGTAATCAGACCATTTTACAATATTTAATTCTTTATTCCAATTGTTAGCTTTTGTGGATAAAACTCCTATTCTTTCTACTATTTCAAATTTTAAATCAGCCATAATTACCTCCATTTTTATAAATATATTATAGCATTATTTTAAAATATGCAAATATATGTTTTTGTGTTAGAATATCATAGAGGTGAATTTCATGAAAAAGCAAAAATTAGCTCAAGTTGTAGCAATTATTTTAGTAGCAATGATGGTTGCTCCATTTATACTAAATGTAATAATGAACATGAGATAAAATGATAATCAAAAATATTGAGTTCAATGATAAAAAAGATAAGTTCGTAATTGAGACTGATACAAAAGAAAGTTTTTTACTAAGTTATAATGATTTTGAAAGATATAAAATTCATAACGAAATGACAATAGATGATGAACTATATACTCATTTATTGAATATCTCAAAATTTACAGAGGCTTTTGAAATCAGCCTTAATTTTTTATCATATAAATTACGAACTGAAAAAGAAATAACGACAAAATTAAAATCAAAAAAATTTAGTTCTGAAATTATTGAAGACGTTATAGAAAAATTAAAAAACCTAGATTTACTGGACGATTATAACTACGCGAAAATATTTATAAACGATAAAATTAATCTAACAAATTACAGTAAAAGAAGAATAATCAATGATTTATACCAAAAAGGTATTGATAAAAGAATTTATGAAGATTATTTGGAAAATGTCTTTGGATATAATATGGAGTTAGACAAAGCAACTCAAATAGTTGAAACTAAAATCAATATTTGGAAAGAAAAACATGAGGGCTATGATTTAAAGAATAAAATAGTTACTTTCTTGCTGCAAAAAGGTTTCAGTTATGATGTTGCGAAACAAGTAAGTGGTATGTATTAATGTATTATTTATATATTTTAGAATGTGCTGATAAAAGTTTATATACAGGTATTACCAATGATTTTTTAAAAAGAATTAAAATGCACAATAAAGGTAAAGCCAGTAAATATACAAGGGCAAGGCTTCCTGTAAACTATGTTTTTATGAAAAGAATTGATAATAAAAGTGATGCATTAAAATTAGAAATTAAAACAAAAAGTCTAACTCGTGATAAAAAATTAAAGCTAATAAATTCAAATGAAAACGAAATTAATACTATATTAAAAAAAGCTTAAGTATGATATAAATCAACTTAAGCTTTTAATTTTATAAATTGTTTTTTGCTAATTCAACTAATTTAGCGAATTCTTTTTCATCTCTAACAGCCATATCAGCAAGAACTTTTCTGTTCAAGTCAACACCAGCTACTTTTAAGCCGTGCATAAATTTGCTGTAGCTTAAATCGTGCATTCTTGTAGCTGCATTAATTCTAGCAATCCATAATTTTCTGAAATCTCTTTTTCTTCTTTTTCTTCCAACGTATGAATAAGCTAATGATTTCATTACAGCTTGATTAGCTGTTTTGAATAATGTATGTTTTGAGCCGTAATATCCTTTAGCTTGTTTTAATATTTTTTTATGTCTTTTTCTATTATTTGTACCACGTTTAATTCTAGCCATTTATATTTCCCCCTCTAACTAAGGAATCATTTTATCGATTCTTCTCATATCTGCATCGCTAACTGTTGTACCTTTTCTTAAGTTTCTAATTCTCTTTGCAGATTTCTTACCT
The DNA here is from genome assembly GCF_000159695.1 of Finegoldia magna ATCC 53516. NCBI lineage: Bacteria > Bacillati > Bacillota > Tissierellia > Tissierellales > Peptoniphilaceae > Finegoldia > Finegoldia magna. The sequence continues at coordinate 1,491,679 of NZ_CM000955.1, read as the reverse complement.
GTTAAGTGACTTGCATAAGCTTTATATCTTCTTAACTTACCTGTACCAGTTCTTCTAAATCTCTTAGCAGAACCTCTATGTGTCTTCATTTTTGGCATATTATTTCCCCCTCTAATTTTCTTTATCAGTCAAAGGACCCATAAACATTATCATCATTCTACCTTCCATGGAAGGTTTCTTTTCTATTTGTCCTACATCTTTTGTTAATTCATAAAATTTATCAAGAACTTCCTTACCCAAATCTTTATGACCAAGTTCTCTACCTCTAAATCTAACAGAAACTTTTACTCTGTTTTCATTGCTTAAAAACTTGGATGCTTGATTAGCCTTAACTTCTAAATCGTGTTTTTCAATATTTGGTGAAAGTCTTATTTCTTTTACGTTAATTACTTTTTGATTTTTCTTCGCTTCTTTTTCTTTCTTTAATGCATCATATTTGTATTTTCCATAATCTAATATTTTGCATACGGGTGGCTTAGCATTTGGTGCTACATTTACTAAATCCAGATGCTTATCTTCAGCCATTTTCAAAGCTTCTTTAATAGGAATTACACCTATTTGTTCACCTTCGTCATCGATTAATCTAACTTTAGAAGATCTTATCTCCTCATTAATCATTAAGTCTTTTATATTATTCACCTCCAAAAAATAATGGCGGGTAAAAATACCCGCCAAAAATTAATAATCAAATTAAATTTTAACCTTATGAATTCGAAATTATAAGGTGAGAGCGGATATCTCTACTTATCAACAACAAATATTGTATACTATGTTGAACATTTTGTCAACTATTTTTTCTTTGAATTTACAACATTAATTAAAATATATGGTAAATTAAAGTCTGAAGTATATGCTATATATTTATTCGACCAGTTGGGCTTAAATTTATCCTTGTAGTTTCTTAAACCTTTAAAATTATATATCTTATTTTGAGTATTGTAAACAATATTTAGAATTTTTTCTTTCTTCTTTGAATAAATCTTATCTCCAACTTTAGATAACGGTGCCATTCCTAGGTAGAATTTTTCAAAATTATTTTCTTGACCCCATAAAATTAACTTTATGAATATAAAATCCATCAAACCATCTTCATTTGATTTATCATATCTCATTAAATCGATAGAAAGTGTCTTATCATCATAAAACGGTTGAAGATTTGCAAAAGCAAGTAATTCACCTTCTTTGTAAATACATGCTATTTTGGTTCTTTTTAGATAATCTTCATCAAAAAATCCTAAACTAAATCCCATTTCATTTTTATTTTCTAACCATTTATCCGAAACAATTTTCATTTGAGATAAAAGGTTATCGGTTGGATCTTCAACTTTAAATTCATAATTCCCTTTATCGAAGTTATTAAGAACATGTCGCCAAGTTCTATTTTTCTTTCCTACTAAAGAAAATTGAGTTAAGTCTACTGTTGCGTCTTGTCCAACCTTAACGAATCTAAAACCTTGATCACAGTATAATTCAAGATTTTCTCCATTTATTTCATAAAAACAAACATTCATGTGATATTCATTGCAATAAACTATAAAATCATCAATTGCTTCAACGAAATTTTCTTTCTTACCTATTGGATCACCTAATACGATAACGCTGTTTTTTACTGGGCGATACATAATCATTACTGTATTTGTCTTGTCAAAATAAACATTTTTATCATTCAAATAAACTAAATGACTAAATTCATTTCCACCAAATTCTTCCAAGAATTTATCAATTTTATCAAAATCCTCATCTGTTAATTTTGTAAATGTGATCTTCTTAGTTCGTGTATATTGAGCAAGGTAAGATAATATCAGAACAAATAAAACATATAGCAGTATAAATTTCTTGTTTTCAACCAAATAATTTAGAGAATATTTTCGATGTGATGTCAAAAAATTTACCTTGCGAACAGTATTGCTAATAAAGATAAATAATACTGTGACAACTGATAATTTACCGATTGTGTTTATAAAATATTTTGGCTTTATTTTGATAGCTTGTTCTGTGAATCCATCCTTCATAATATACATTACAATTCCCAACAGTAAGGTAATAATCGATTCTTCAATGTCTAATCCTTTTAATAATGTTGAAAATACTGAAACTATTAATACTGCTTCAGCTATATAAAAAGATTTTTTAACTGATTTTTTTATTCCTTGTGAAAGAAGTATTAATAACCCACCTGATGTAAGAGTTATAAATCTAGCTAAAATCACTACATCTTTCTTAACAAATCTCTTTAAAAATTTTATTCTTAATAACATTGATGGAGTAGCAACACTTAAACATAATATTAGCCCAACGATTAGAGTAAAAATAGACAAAATATTAAATGCGAACTGTTTCTTGTATTGATCAGTATTGTAATTGTCGTAAATTCTTTTTAATATCATAATTAAAGAAATTATCCATGGAATAACACTACTTACAATTCTGTATATCAATATGGCAATTATTGCAGCTCTAGGTTCTATCAATTTACATAAAAAGTGTATTTCTATTAAATCCGAAACAACAAATCCATCCTGCATCAAGCTAACTTGCCCAAATACATTTGAAACACAATAAATAAGCACCAAAGATGAAAGATTTACATTAGTAAATTGTTTTATCGCAAAAACGAAAAATAATATATTACATATTGTAACAACAGTTTCATAAGCAACTGATAAAACTTTTCTTTTGACACTTATGTTATCCTTTACAACAAAATCTAAATAATATGGACTTTTGTTTTTAAAATAAATAACACAAATACCAATAACCAATATTACTAAATAAATCAAAAATAGTGTCCATTCTGGTTTCATTAAAAATATCGTGAATATACTAATTAAAGATAAAGCGATAAAATTAGAAATATTTTTGTTTAAGTTCTGATTCCTATACTCATCTTCACCAATAAATACTGATTCTAATCCCTTTATCCATACAAATTTTCTTAATGATTCTAGAACCCAAAACTTTTTTATATCCTTGAAATCAAAATTTTTATTATATAAAAAATAGGAAATTGATGAAATAAGAAATACTAAAAGTCCAAATAAAGCAATTTGTAATTTTTGAGCAATACTCAAAAAAATCTTATATTTAAAAATATGATTAGGTGCTATAAAATTGTTCCTTACGATATATAAGACAATAATTGTGAATATTATAGTGTATGTTGTCCTAATGTATTTTAGTTTTTTATCCATTAATCCCCCTTTAAATGGATGATTGCTCATCGTACATTTGTTTGTAGAAACCATCTTTTAGTAATAGTTCATCATGAGTTCCACTTTCTATTATTTTACCATTGGATAAGGCAAAAATCTTGTCTACATTTCTAATTGTAGATAATCTGTGAGCTACTATCAATGTAGTTCTTGAATATTTTAATTTTTCTAATGGTTGTTGGATAATTTGCTCTGTTTCAGTATCAATATTCGATGTAGCTTCATCTAAAATTAATATTCTAGGATTTCTAATATATGCTCTTGCAAAGGAGATTAATTGTCTTTCTCCTTGTGAAAGATTAGAGCCTTTTTCTTTTATAGGTTCATTTAAACCTTTTTTAAGCAATGTATAGCATCCTAATTCTTCTAACGCATGGATCACTTCCTCGTCACTATAATCCTTATCTAAAGTTATATTTTCTTTTAATGTAGTTTCAAAAAGGAACGGATCTTGTAGTACAACCGCAAAGTTTTCTCTCATAATATCTTCATTTAAATTATTGATATTTACCCCATCAATTAAAATTTCACCACTTTTTACGTCATAAAACTTCAATATTAAATTAAGGATCGTTGATTTTCCACTACCTGTAGTCCCTACAAAAGCTGCACTAGTTGATTTTGGTATTTTAAATGAAATATCCTTCAATACATCATTTTTATCATAAGCAAAATAAACATTTTTAAATTCAATATCTCCCTTTAGATCTTCTATCACACCATCTGACTTTTCAATTGTATCTAATTTCATTATGTCAAATATGTGACTTGCAGATGCATAAGCTTGTTCCATATCTCCAAATCTTGTAACAATTACACTAACATTCGAAAAAATCTTTGAAGTATAATCGATAATTATATAAAGCCCACCAACTGTAACTGGATAGCTTTTGGTTATCTGACCATATCCAAAATAAAATAAAATTATAACTGTTGATAATAAACCAATTATATCAATAGCCCTGTATCCTCCATAGCTTCTTAATTTAGTAAGAGCTAAATTATTTCCAAAAATTTCTTTGTTAATTTTATCGAACTTATCTTTTATAGTTTGTTTGACATTTAAAGCTTGAATTATTTCCATATTATTAATATTTTCATTAATATTTGCGTTTATTTTACTAACCAGATGTCTGATTCTTTTGTTATGTTTTGCTGATTTATATCTATAGTCATAGAATATTAAGAAAACAAATGGAAACAAAATCAAAAGCATCAAAGACACTTTAATATTTGTTACAACCATCATAATATATATTGCAATTATCATTATTGCAGCAGTTGTAATATCTGCCAATATAAGTTGAAACATTATCTTTAATCTCATAGTATCATTCGTAATCCTTGATACGATACTTCCTGCTGCCAGATTGTCAAAGTATTCTATAGGTAATTCATTGATATGTTTATAAATATCATTTTGTACAAAATATGTTACGTTATTTGCTGCCAATTCAAAATAAATCATACTCAAGTTACTGAAAATTCCACACGCAACGTAAATCACCAAATAAATAGTCAAGTATTTAATAATTGATGAAAAATTTCCAACTATATTATTCTTTGCTACAAATTCATTTAATACAAATCCAATTACAATTGGACCCAAAATTTCCATAGAAGTTCTTAATAAGGAAAAGACAAATCCAATCACCAATTTTTTAGATTGCTTCATGGAATACATTTTTAGTTTTTCTGATACAAATTTATTTCTTAATTTACTCTTCATATCTGCCCCTTACTAATTGGATATTATATTGATTGTAATACCATTGTCTATTTTCCATTAATTCCGAATGAGTACCCATCTCACTTATTTGACCATCTTTCATTACTATTATTAAATCAAAATCGTCAATCTGATTTAATCTATGAGTCGATAAGATTACTGTTTTTTTCAGTTTTTTTAACTCTATCAAAATATGTTTCTCAGTTTGAGTATCTAATGCGCTTAAACAGTCGTCTAATACAACCAAGTTTGAATCTTTTAATAAGGCTCTTGCTAATGAAATTCTTTGTTTTTGACCTCCAGATAATGACAGTCCGTTTTCACCACACAAAGTGTCAAATTCATCCGGAAAATTGACTATATCCTTATAAATATCCGCGCTTTTAGATACTTTAACCACTTTTTCATCTGTGGCCTCTATCTTGGAAAGTTTTATATTATTTTTTATTGTATCCGAAAAAATCATACTTTTTTGAGACACATACGCCATATTATCTCTTGCTGATTTTAAATTTAATAAATTCGTGTATTTACCGTTGATTTCAAATTCATCTTGTCTTGGATATAAGAATAATAATTGTTTAAGAATAGTTGACTTTCCTGACCCTGTCTTTCCAACAATAGCCACCCTCATGTTCTTCTTGAATTCAAAAGAAATATCTTTAAGTGCGAATTCTTTAGAGTAAGGATATTTGAAACTATAATTTTCAAACTTAACACTTTCTATATCATCAATTTCCTTGTAATCTTCGTTTAAATCTAATTCATCTTTATAGTCAAGTATATTATCGATTCTATCCATTGATGCATCGGCTTGTTGATATACATTTATGAAGTTTCCTAATGCATACATTGGCCAAATTAACATATTTAAATAATAAGTAAAAGATACCAATTGACCAACAGATATTTGATTCTTACTTATTAAAAATGTTCCATATCCGATTGCTATAACAAAAGTCATTGCTGGAATTATTCTTTGAAAAGGAGCCATCATTGCTCTGTATTTTACAACATCCATGTTTTTTTGAACCAACATTTTAGATCGATTTTGAAACGAAAAATATCTAGCATTTTTTATTCCAAAAACTCTTATAATTCTAATACCTTCAACATCTTCTAACACACTATTGTTTAGCTTATCAAATGTAGATTGCACTATTGAATATTTTTCATGGATTTTCTTACCAATTTTTAAACACAAAAATGCCAATATAGGAAGAGGTATTATAGAAACAAGTGTTAAACGAACGTCAACGACGACCATCATTATAATTATTATAAACAAAGGAAATACTGTAGAATCGAAAAATGTAAGAGTTCCAAATCCCATCAAATCGCTTAAACTATTGACATCTCCAGTAGCTCTGTTCATAAGTTCTCCCGTTTTGAAAGTTTGAAAATATTTCATGGATTCGTTTAAGTATTTATCCATAAGTCTATTTCTAGTTACATAGTCTATTTCATTTGATGCTCTGAATGTGTAGTAACACCATCCCATTGCAAAAAAATATTTAATTCCTATTACTAAAACATCAATTAAAAGTATAATTAAAAAAGGTTTTAATTCTATCGAATTGTTTAATACTCTATCGGTTAATTTCCCTGTAATATATGGGGGAATTAATCCGACCAGGTCACTTAATAAAAGAAATGTAATAGCAAGAATTAATTTGTTTTTGTAATATTTTAGAAACCAATAAAATTTCTTGTACATTTTACCTCCTTCTATTAAAAATTTGCTCTGAAAAATTCAGAGCAAATTTTTATATTGTAAAATAAGCTTTATTTATAGAATTATTTTCTATTTTGATATTCATCTACTAATTCATCAATAAATTCATCAGTATTCTTAGATCCTACATCTCCAAGATCTCTTTTTCTTACTGATACCTCATTGTTATCAATTTCATTTTGTCCAATTATTAATGAATAGTTCACTTTCTTCAATTGAGATTCCCTGATCTTAAGACCGATTTTTTCACTTCTATCATCGACTTTCACTCTCAATCCACGTGCTTTCATTTTTTGTTGTAATTCATACGCATAATCATTGAATTTATCGCTAATAGGAAGAATTTCTACTTGAATTGGTGATAACCATAATGGGAATTTTCCAGCATAGTGTTCGATTAATATTCCCATAAATCTTTCTTCACTACCTAAAATAGCTCTATGAATCATCGCTGGACGTTTTTTAGATCCATCACTTGCTATATAAGTCATATCAAATCTTTCTGGCATTTGGAAATCTAATTGAATAGTTCCACATTGCCAAGTTCTACCAATTGCATCTTCCAAATGGAAATCTATTTTAGGGCCGTAGAAAGCACCGTCACCTTCATTAATCTTATATTCAAGACCTTTGTGTTCCAACGCACTCTTAAGTGAATTAATTGCTAAATCCCAATCTTCATCTGATCCCATTGAATCTTCTGGACGAGTTGACAATTCAACTTCGTATTTAAAACCAAACTTAGAATAAATATAATCACAGAAATCTATAATCTTAGTTACTTCTTCTTCTATTTGTTCAGGTAAACAGAATACATGTGCATCATCTTGTACGAAAGTTCTAACTCTGAATAAGCCATGCAATGCACCTGATAATTCATGGCGGTGAACTTGACCTAATTCAGCAACTTTAATTGGAAGTTCTCTGTAGCTGTGCAATTCATCTTTGTAAACTAAAATTGATCCTGGACAGTTCATTGGCTTTATAGCATAATCATCACCATCTATTTGAGTGAAATACATATTTTCTTTGTAGTGATCCCAGTGACCTGATTGATGCCATAAATCTTCGTTCAAAATCAATGGAGTTTTAATTTGACCATATCCTCTATCTAAAAGTTGTTCCTTCAAGAATTTTTCTAGTTCATTTAACACAACCATTCCATTTGGATGGAAGAATGGAAAACCCGGTCCTTCTTCTTGAATTGAGAATAGTCCCATTTCTTTACCAATTTTTCTGTGATCTCTTTTCTTAGCTTCTTCCATTCTTTCTAAATATTCGTCTAATAATTTTTTCTTAGGGAATGAAATTCCGTAAATTCTTTGAAGCATCTTGTTATTTTCATCACCTCTCCAGTATGCACCGGCAATTGATAGTAACTTGAATGCTTTAATATTTTTCACTTCTAATAAATGAGGTCCTCTACACAAATCAACGAAGTCTCCCATTTCATACAATGTAATTGTAGCATCTTCATCAAGATTTTCTATTAAGTCAACTTTATAATCTTGACCTTCTTTCTTAAATCTTTCCAATGCTTCTTCTCTTGAAATTTCAACCCTTACTAATTTAGGATTTTCTTTAACTATTTTTTTCATTTCAGCTTCGATTTTTTCTAAATCTTCTGGTACGAATTTATGATCTGTATCTAAATCATAATAGAATCCAGAATCAATTGATGGTCCAATTGCAAATTTTGTATTTGGATACAATCTTTGAATAGCATAAGCCATTAAGTGAGATGAAGTATGCCAGAAAACTTGCTTTCCTTCTTCATCATCAAATTTTACGAATTGAACTTCACAATCTGATTTAATAGTTTCCATTAATCCCATTATTTTACCATCTACAACTGCTCCTACACAGTCTCTTGCTAATCCTTCAGAAATTGATTTGCAAACATCTAATAAACTTATTTCTTCATCAAATTCTTTTACGGATCCATCTTTTAATTTTACTTCAAACATAAATACCTCCTAATAAAAAAGAGACCCTCATCCCGATAGGGACAAGTGTCTCGTGGTTCCACCCTAATTTTTTCTCATTTGACAATAGGCTCCAAATTAGTATTCAGCATACTGATCTCTTAAGTAAAATTTCAGCCTAAGTTTTACTCTCTCTGAAAGTTCTTATATGCCTACTGGGATTTTTCATCGCCTTTATTTTAACTTTTCAATAATTTGGTTAAGCTCTAATAATTCTTGATTACCATTTTCCATATTTCGTAAAGTGAATTTATTTTGCTCAACTTCATCTTGTCCTATTATTATAACATATTTTACGGATAATTTGTCAGCATAATTAAATTTCTTTTTTAATTTATCATCTTCAAGATAACTCATACATCTTACAGAAGAACTTCTCAAATCATTCATCAACTTCACTGCATTTTTTTCATAACCTTTCATAGGAATAATGATGCAATCAAAGTTAGTTTGTTGTCCTTTAACCAAATTTAATTCTTGAAGTTGATAGAATAATCTAGTTAAGCCGATACTCATTCCTACTCCAGGCAACTTGCTTTTAGTAAAATTATTCGCTAGACTATCATATCTTCCTCCAGAACAAATAGATCCGATTTCACGATATTCCTTAAAAAATGTTTCAAATACTGAACCTGTATAGTAATCAAGTCCTCTAGTTATAGACAAATTTATTTTAATATTATCTGGACTAACTCCCAAAGATAAAATATCGTCATATACAAATTTCAATTCTTCAAGCCCACAAACAAATAATTCATTATCTATATTCAATGATTCAAGTTTTTCGATTATTTCTTGGTTAGGTCCATCTATTTGTAAGAAACTTAAAATCGAATCAATTTTTTCATCATCCAAGTTAATTTTCGATAATTCTTCTTTTACATTATCTATTCCTATTTTATCTAATTTGTCAATTATTCTCAAACATGATTCAAAGTCCTCAATACCTAAATCAGAGAAATATCCATTCAATAATTTTCTGTTATTAAATTGAAATTCAAAGTCTGGAACATCTATGGATTTTAAAGCTTCATACATACATTTTACTATTTCCGCATCATTATATAAGCTCAATTTTTCATTTCCTATGATGTCTATATCGCATTGATAAAATTCTTTATATCTTCCTTTTTGATTTCTTTCTCCTCTATACACCTTAGCTATTTGATATCTTCTAAATGGGAATGCTAAGTCTTGCATGTACATTGAAACGTATTTTGCGAGTGGCACAGTTAAGTCAAATCTCAATCCTTGATTTTTCTTACTACTATCAATTCTATACACTTGCTTACTTGTTTCTCCTCCACCTTTAGATAGCAAAACGTCTAATTTTTCTATAGCAGGTGTATCGATTGAAAAAAATGCATTTTTAATAAAAACATCTTCTATTCTTCTTTTAATTGTATCGAACACCATTTGGTCTTCAGGAAGAAGTTCCATCATTCCCGGTAATGTAGATGGTTGAATCATAATTGACCTCCTATTAATTAAAAATTATAGATCCGCGATCTATAAAATCATCATCATCTGTATAATAGTATTTTATATTTTCTTTTTCTAAAAATTCAATAAGTTTATTTTTAAATTTATAATTTTCAAGATTGCCATAAAACACAACCCCTAAATCAGCACAATATCCACAAGTCCCACCAATAAATCCTGTATCATAACCTTCTAGTTTTATTTCACCAGAATCTATCAAATATGCCTTAATATTTTGTTTTTGAACACTATTATATATAGATTTATCACTGGTAATTACAAATTTATCAGTAACTATTGTTGAACATTTGGAATATCCTTGTTTGACCATTATTATTTTCTCATCTTTAAGAAGTTTCAATATAACAGGATCTACAGATTTTTTATTACATATTAAATGATTTTCAATTGAAAAATTATTTAACAAGCAATCTTTCGGATATGTGTTCGTTATCTCAAGCTCCGTTACATATAATGTTATATAATTTGGAAGATATGCCCTATAATGAAAATACGATTCTTGAGTACAAACGAATGCATTTTCATTTATTTTCCTAATTTGCATATCTACATGGTCACTAACTTTTTCATCCATTTTTTTACTATCGAAACTGTAAATAACTTCATAATCATTGCCCTTTAAAAATTTTATCAAGCCATTTTTAGCTTTAAAACTAATTATCGCAAATTTCTTATGAGATTCTTCAAACATATCATTCTTTATTTCTAATCTATTTTGATCATCCAAATGTTCTTTTATAATTTCATCGAAAATAAATCCATTGAACTTAAATTTAATTATATCAAATAAGTTTGATAGTGCATAATCCATTAAAAATCTAAAAATTTTAAAAAGTATTGATTTATTAATTTTATCTATATATATCTCTTTAATTAGCAACTCTTTATCATCTAAATCTAACACCAAATACCCAATTAACTTAGTTCCTTCAAAAATCACGAAATGATTTCTATTAGATATTTGTTTTTTCAAAGATTTAATTATTGTTGTTCTATTTTTCGCCAAATTTGAATCAAACTTATTTTGAAATAAAAAATTATTTCTCAGTTTGTATACAAAATCTGATAATTCCTCAATATACTCATCTTTTAATAAATCAATAAAAATCATATTAACTCCTTTACATATAAAAAAAAGGAAAGTCTATAATAAACTTTCCTTTGGAGGCGACACCCAGATTTGAACTGGGGGTGAAGGTGTTGCAGACCTCTGCCTTACCACTTGGCTATGTCGCCATATGGAGCGGAAGACGAGACTCGAACTCGCGACCCTCGCCTTGGCAAGGCGATGCTCTACCACTGAGCCACTTCCGCACACATTTTGGTGCCCAGAGCCGGAATCGAACCAGCGACACAAGGATTTTCAGTCCTTTGCTCTACCGACTGAGCTATCTGGGCTTAATGTATCAAACATTACTTTACTAGTATAAACGATTAAAATTGTTTTGTCAAATTTTTTTACAACAATTTAAATCCGACTTTACAATTTACTTATACCTTTGTAATACTCTGTCATTTAACCCATACCACAATGCATCTTCTATAGAATTATTTAAAACATTTTTCAAAGTTTTAACAATTTTTTTGTACAAATTTTCCAATTGCCACATATTCAAGAATTTTTCTTCAGAAATCACTACACTATCATTAATAGATTTCATCACTAACTGTTTGTCCATCTTGCTATTAATGCTATATATCTTGTCTTTTAGGATGTTTTCGCAATAATTATCTATTATTGAATCTTGTACTCTGAATGCATTAGATTTGTTTTTAATTGAACTAATCATTTTATTTTTTAAAAACTTAGCACTTCTACTTTCAGTATTATGAAGAAGAATATCCGATTTTTTAATAGTAGAGGCTGGAATATGTCTTAATGCATAAAACTCCAACTCATCACTTATATTCTTATTATTAAAGCCTTCAGTATAAGCTTGAAGATAATAAGTGAATTCAATTTTATTAATATCTTCTGAGATCAAATCAAAAATAGCTTTAATAATATTTTCTCTGTCATTTCTATACGACAAATGATTAATTAAAACATTGTAAATTTTATTAAGAGCATTATATTTGACATAACAAGGTTGTATTTTGTTTTCTTGTTGAACAATATCAAGCATTAAGTATAAAGCTAATAAATCATCTTCGAAAAGAAATTTTTTCTCAAGTTTTTTCTTTAAATTGTTCGTATTGTAAGCTTTATACATAACTTCTACTCCTAATTATATTTAAAAAACAAAGGACTTTTGGTAGTATCTTTCTGTTGAGAATACTTCAATAGTTTCAAAGATAAAACAGAAAATAGAATAATTTAAACCGTACGCAAAGTCCAAATCTCTAGTTTTATCTTCTAAAATGCTGTATTCATCTATTATATCTTCAATATAATTTTTAACCAATGTTTTTAACATCACACATTCATCATTGTCTATGCTTATTTGACTTGTTGTTATTGCCTTTTTGTCAAATATATGATTTTGTGCCAACTTATTCAAAACTCTTTCGTAATTCATGTGATCTTTAAGGTGTTGATTGCACCTCCATCTTTTTGCGTGTGGAAGACACACATAATCGCTTAGATAATGACTTATTACTCCAAGTTTTGTACTTAAAATCTTATTTTGCAATGAGTTCAATCTTGTTAAATCCGTAAATTGAAAAAGATAAATTATAGTGATAATTTCTTTTACAATATAATTTATACTTTCTTCTTTGTAATGTGCTATTAGCTTGTATTTTGGTAAAATATCTGGACTAACAGCTCCCCATTCTAATTTTTTTATATTTAAATTGATTCCATAAGAATCTTTAATGTCTTGATTTATTTCTCTAACAATTCTCTTATGAGTTTCTGGAAAAATATTAATCACTACCTTTCGTTATTAGACATAATATTATTTTAGAGTAATTTAAGTTAAAAGTCAATTATTAACTTTTGCACATAAATACAAGGAAATCGCTAATTCTCAACGATTTTTCGTCTATAACTTCATTTATAAGATTAACAAATTCACTAGAATATTTTTCAGTTAAAAAAGAATAATCTATGTTAAGCGAATGAATTTCGAATTTTTTCATTTCACAAAAAACATTATAGATTAGATTTTTGAAAATATTTTTGTTGTTATTTTTTAAATCATCTGGCAAATTTGCCAATATCACATAATCCGAAGTTATATTAAAAGCGGGAATGATTTTACATTCGCCTTTTTCTATTCCACTTATTTTTGTAAGAGGTTCTAAAATTCTTTCTCCAGCTTTCTCAACTAATTTTTTTGAATTCTCTTCCAGAAGTGAATTTTCGATAAAATATAAAATTGCATCGCTCTGTAGCTCAAAAATATTGCCTTTAACAAATCTTATATCCATAAAATCTACCCCTTTTTATTTACTATATTACCAATATCAATTATAATACAACATAAGAAAAAAGTATATGAAAGGAATCAATAATTATGAATGTAGCTATAGTATGTGAATACAATCCATTTCATCTTGGGCATTTACATCAAATAAATCAAATAAAAAAAATTTTCCCAGAAGCAAATATAATTGCAGTCATGAGTGGAAATGTCGTGCAACGTGGTGAGTTTTCTATTTTAGATAAACTTCATAAAACTAAAATCGCTTTGGAAAATGGAATAAATTGTGTTATTGAAATTCCTTCTGTATTTTCTTTACAATCAGCGCAAAATTTTAGCTATTACGCTATTAAAATAATAGACACTATTGGATGTGATTATGTTTCTTTTGGAATTGAAACAGAAATAGAAGATCTTATTTCATACAAAGATTTTCTCCTAGAAAATGAAGCCAATATTAAACAGTTTATAGCAGAAAACAAAAATACTTCTTATAATAAAAATGTAATGGAATTTTCAAAGCAAAACTACTCTAATTACTCTGATGAAATCTTCAAATCAAATAACATCCTCGCTTTGGAATATATGAAATCATTAGATAAACTACAACCTAAATGTAAAATTCTGCCAATAAAAAGGATAAATAGCGAATACAATTCAAGTTCTATTGAAGGTATTTCTTATAGCGCATCCTCTATTAGAACTAATTTGAAACTATTAGAAGAATTTAAAGACAAAATTCCATCCTTAACTTACGAATATCTAAAACACAATTCTATTCAATCTAACAAAAAACTGTTAGACATATTATCTTATAAATTATTTGTGGAAAAATCTGAATTAGAAAATATAACAGGTTATGAAAAAGGATTAGAAAATCTTCTATCAAATGCATTGAATGAAAATCATGATGTTTTTTTTGAAAACATAAAAAATAAAAAATATACCCAAAATCGACTTAAAAGATTGATTTTAAATTATATTTTAGGAGTGGATAAAAAATTTGTGGATGATATCGTAAATGCAGATATTGAAGCTGTTCGCCTATTGGGATTCAAAAAAAACTTCGATTTGTCCACAATTAATAAAAATTGTAAAATTTATTCTTTGAACAGAGATTTTTCAAATTTATCTGATAATTACAAAAAATTATTTGAATATGATATAAAAGTCAGTAGACTAATATATTCTACAAAAAATGTTAATGATTTTTATGATTTTCCAGTAATAAAAAAATAGAGAATATTTTGAGGAACTCTCAAAATATTCTCTTTATTTTATTGACCTTGTTGTTTAGTCAAAATTCTTGGACCATCTTTTGTGATAGCTAATGTGTGTTCATATTGGCATGATTTTTTCCCGTCAATAGTTCTAGCTGTCCATCCATTTTTATCAATTTTCAACTTATGAGTTCCCATATTAATCATTGGTTCAATAGTTAATACCATTCCCTCTTGTAATCTAAGGCCTCTGTGTTCTTTACCATAGTGAAGAACCATTGGGTCTTCATGCATACCTCTTCCGATCCCATGACCTGTGAATTCGCGTACCACAGAGTAGCCATTAGTTTCTGCTATGGATTGAATTTTAGCTCCTATATCGCCTAGTCTATTGCCTATTACGGCTAATTTAATTCCTTCATACAAACATTCTCTAGTAACATCCATAAGATTTTGAGTATCTTCATCTATTTCACCAACAGCATAGCTCCAACAGGAATCACTCATCCAACCATTTAATTCAACTACTGTATCAACTTTTAATAAATCTCCAGATTTTAAAACATAATCAGATGGATACCCATGGCATATTTCATCATTTACAGAACAACATGTAGCGTATGGGAATCCCTCAAATCCTATTTGAGCTGGTATTGCTCCTTTGCTTCTAATAAATTTTTCGCAAAAATCATTAACTTGCATTGTAGTCAAACCTGGTTTAACGAATTCTCGCAAAGCTTCATGCATTCCTGAAATGACATTTCCAGAAATATCCATTTTTTCTATTTCATCTTTATTTTTTATAATAATCATTTAATCACCTATTCAAAAAAGTTCTTAGGTAATGTAATTTTTACCTTTTTAATTCTTTTATCTTCCACAAAAATTATATTGTACAAAACATCATCTATTTCTATTCTTCTTTTGAAACCATCTTCAGGTATATATCCTAACCTGTTAATTAACATACCGCCTAATGTATCATAATCATCCGATAGCTCATCAATCTCAAGTCCAATGTTGGAATTAATTTCTTTTATGGAAGTACTACCTTTTACTATATAATTAAACTTGTCAACCTGAATAATATCAGGGGCTTCATGGTCGTATTCATCTTCGATATTACCAACTATTTCTTCAATTAAGTCTTCCATCGATACAATTCCTGAAAAACCACCATATTCATCTATTAAGATTGCCATGTGAATTCTTTTTTTCTTCATATCTGAGAATAAATCATTGATATTTTTAGTTTCTGATATGAAATACGCTGGTTTTAAAATTTTTCTTAAATCAACATTATTAAACCCATGTTTGTAAGCTTCACTCATATAATCCTTAATATAGATAATGCCCAGTATATTATCGATATCGCCTTCATATATTGGAATCCTTGAAAATTTAAGTTCCATTAATTTATCTAAATAATCTTCAATGCAATCCTCAAGGTCAATGGCAAATACTTCTGTTCTTGCTGTCATAATCTCTTCAGCTGTTTTTTCATTGAAGTTAATAACTGCATCGATCATATCTTTTTCATTTGAATTAATAATTCCTTGTTCTTTTCCGACCTCAACCATTGATTTTATTTCTTCAACAGTTATTTTGCTTTCCACATTCAAAGTTTTTATTCCAATTATACTTAGTATAAATTTTGTTGACTTAGAAAGTAAAAAAACAAATGGTTTTAAAATAAAGTAAATAAATTTTACAGCACCAATTGAAAATAACGAAAAAGAATCTGCTACACTCAAAGCGATTCTTTTTGGAATCAACTGTCCAAACAAAATATACAAAAACGACAAAACAATAAGTACAATACACACCGATATCCAATAAGTTACAGATTTATTTAATTCTAAAAATATTAACTTTTGACTCAAACTGACACTTAAACTAGATGCACATATTGCTGAAGCAACAAATCCAATGTAAGTTAAAATCACCTGAATAGTAGACAAAAATTTTGTGTGTTTTTCAAATTGTTCTAAGACAGATTTTGCCTTTTCATTTCCATCATCACTCATAACTCTAAGCTTGTTTTTATCACAAGATACTATTGCTATTTCACTTGCTGAAAAGAAAGCATTAATTATTATGAGTATCAATAAAATAACCAATTCTAAAATAAGATTGGGCCCGACTTCGTCCATTTATTCCTCCTAAAATTATAGATAATAATATTATACAATAATTTTGAATTAAAATAAAACAAAATTAAAAACGGAATGTTTTCTGCGATATACAGATAACATTCCGCTTAAAATCATTTAATTTAATTCGTGTTTTAGAATAAGTTTAGTATTAGTCCACCATGTTGAGCAATCAATGGTGCGAATACTAATGATACTACTGTCATCAATTTAATTAAAATATTTAGTGATGGACCTGAAGTATCCTTGAATGGATCCCCAACAGTATCTCCTACTACAGCTGCTTTATGAGCATCTGATCCTTTTCCACCGTGTTGACCTGATTCAATATATTTCTTAGCATTATCCCATGCTCCACCACTGTTTGACATAAATATTGCCATTAATACACCTGTTACAAGTGAACCTGCTAAAAGTCCACCTAAAGCTTCTGCACCTAATAAGAATCCCATAACAACAGGACAAACTACGGCTAACAAACCTGGAACAAGCATTTGCCTTAATGCAGCACCCGTAGAAATGTCCACACATTTTTTATAATCAGGTTGTTGAGTACCTTCCATAATTCCTGGGAATTCTTTAAATTGTCTTCTAACTTCAACAATCATATCATTTGCAGCTGTTCCTACAGCATCCATAGTCAATGCTGAGAACAAGAATGGTAACATACCACCAATAAACATACCAGCTACAACTTCTGGACTTGTAACATCGATTTGTTTCAAACCTACTACAGCAGTATATGATGCAAATAATGCTAATGCTGTCAATGCAGCACTACCAATTGCAAATCCTTTACCAATTGCAGCAGTAGTATTACCAACTGAGTCTAATTTATCTGTAATATTTCTTACATTTTCTGGTAATTCGCACATTTCAGCGATACCACCAGCGTTATCTGCTATAGGACCATAAGCATCTACAGCAATTGTCATACCGCAAGTAGATAACATACCGATTGCTGCTACTGCTATACCATACAAACCTTCTGTAGGATTTTTTGCACCATTTGATGCAAAGAACGAAACTATTATACCGATAGCTATAACAATAATTGGACCAGTAGTTGATTTCATTCCTGTAGCCAAACCAGAGATAATATTTGTAGAAGAACCTGTTTCTGATTCTTCAGCAATTTTTTGAACTGGTTTTTTATCTTCAGATGTGTAGTATTCAGTAAATTGTGAAATAATCAATCCAACTAATATACCAGCTAATACAGAGAAGAAAGCATTATTACTACCAAGAATTGATCTTGATAAGAAGAATGATCCTGCGATTGCTAAAATAGAACTGATAATTGTACCTGTATTTAAAGATTTTTGCGGATCTTTTCCTCCTCTAACTGTAAATACACCTATAATAGATGCAATAACACCTAATGCTGCAATCGCAATTGCAAATGATACTCCAGCTTCTTTATAAGCTAATAAACCTAATGTAATACCTGATAAAATACTACCCGCATAGGATTCAAATAAGTCCGCTCCCATTCCAGCAACATCCCCTACGTTGTCCCCAACGTTATCTGCAATAACTGCAGGGTTTCTAGGGTCATCTTCAGGAATACCTGCTTCGACTTTACCAACCAAGTCTGCTCCAACATCGGCGGCTTTTGTATAGATACCACCACCAACTCTGGCAAATAAAGCTATAGAAGAAGCACCAAAACTAAATCCAGTAACGATTTCAGCATCTTGGAAAATAATATAAGAAAGAGTTATACCTAAAATTCCTAATCCAACAACGCACATTCCCATTACGGCTCCACCAGAAAATGCTACGTTTAATGCTCCATTCATTCCTTCTTCTTTTGCTGCGTTAGCTGTCCTAACGTTTGCCTTTGTTGCAGCTTGCATACCAATGTAACCTGCAAGTACACTAAATATTGCACCAGCTAAAAAACAAATTGCTGTCTTATAATCGATTGCAACACCTAGAATTACACATACTATAACTACAAAAATAATAAGTGCTTTGTACTGGCGAGAAAGATAAGCCATTGCTCCGTCGTGAATAAATCCAGATATCTCCCTCATTCTTTCATTACCAGCACCTTTTTTACTTATGCTACTAAATTTTATTGCAGCAAATAATAAAGCGATAATACCTGCTGCAATAGCTAAATAGTAATACATATTGTCCATGATTTACTCCTTTCAACTATTAAATTATTTTATATATGCTAACGCCAAAGCTGAAACCAAGAATATAACTGATGATACAATAACAACTCTGTTAATATAATTATCCTTAGTTAATCTTCCACCATGTCCACCGACATTAGTTTCGCCTGTTAACGCTGCCATCCCTTCTGATTTAGTTTCTTGACTCATCACTGCAATTATTATTACAATGCTAGCAATAACTAAAATTACTGAAAAAATAGTCTTCATTTATCCACCTCATTTCAATTAAGTTGATATATAAAATATAACATAGACATTGGATATTATCAAGATACTTCATATATCATTATTGCACAAAGATATTATACCACAAATTTCTTTGAATTTAATTGATAATCAGTATTGATTTATTAAAAATCATGTGCTATACTTTTTATGATATCAATTATCAATACTTATTATAGAGGTGGTTATGTTACAAGACATATTATTAGAGCATTGTTATCCCACACTAAGTAATCTCAAATTTGCAAATATGATAAATGTTGATTATACAGATAGCATATTTGAAGACATATTAAAATTAAACGAAAAATTATCAGAATATAATTTTAGCTTAATTATTTTAAAGCAAACTAGAAAAAAGTTGTTGCTGTACTTAATAAATTACAATTTAATAGAAAACTATAATGATAAAAGGCTCCAAAATGCTTTGAAAAGTTATGGTTATCCTGCGGATAATTTTAATAGCAGCATAAATTTTTTAAAGAAAAGATTACTTGAAAATGAATTTCCTCATGAAATCGGATTTTTCTTAGGGTATCCTTACGAGGATGTGCTTGGATTTATTAATTACAACGGAAAAAATGAATGTATTTCTGGAAAGTGGAAAGTATATTCTGATGTGGAAAAGGCAAAAGATATATTTAAAAAATATGACTATGCTAAGCTCGTAACAAAAAGATTATCATTACAAGGAAATAACTTGTTTGATATAATAAATTATTTTAAGGAGTAAATTATGAATTTATTAATTTTATACTGGTCTCAAACTGGTAACACTGAAAAAATGGCTCAAATTATTAAAGAAGAATGCGAGTCAAAAGGATCTAAAGTCGAAATGGTATTTAGTGATGATTATAAAAACTACGATATCGACAATTTCGATGTTATTGCTTTTGGGTGCCCTGCTATGGGTGATGAAGAACTAGAAGATACTTCATTTGAACCGATGTTTTCTGATTTAGAAAATACATTAAGTGATAAAAAAATTGCTCTCTTTGGTTCTTATGAATGGAACAACGGTGAATGGATGGACCTTTGGAAAGAAAGATGTTCGAAAAATAATTTAAACGTTATTGATACTGTAATCTGCTATGATACCCCAGACGAAAATTCTACTGCTGATATCAAAAAATTTGCAGATAATTTATTAAAATAATACTTAAAAAAGCTTGGTAGTCATCTAAAACTACCAAGCTTTTTATTAGCCTTTTAATTCATTTCTGTTTTCTTGTAATTCTTCCAATAGATTGTTCAATTTGTCTTGAGTTGTTTCCAACATTTCATCGATATATTGGATAGATTGACTCTTTAATAATCTAGCATTGTTTTCAGCTTGAGAAGTAATTTCTTCTGCATTTTTTTGAGCTGCAATAGTAACATCGTGTTCATTTACCATTGTTTCAAATCTGTTACGAGCTTCTTGGTCGATTTTTTCTGCTTCTTTGTAAGCTTGAGTTCTAATATTTTCAGATTCTCTGTTAGCCTCATCGATAATTCTATTCTTTTCAGCATTAGTCCATTGAGCTTGTTTGATTTCTTCTGGTAAATTTTCTCTCATATCTTTTAAAACTGATAGAAGTTCTTCTCTTTCAACCATAACTTTTTTAGAAAATGGAACTGTTGATGCTTCATCAAGTATGTCTTCCATTTCTTCTATTAACTTAATAATATCCATGTAACCCTCCTGCATTGAGCTAATTATTCTTACAATTATTATAATAAAAATATCAAATTAATTCAAGATAAAGCATTTATTTATCGTTAAATTTATCCTTTATATCGTCAATGATATTTTCTGGAACAAGTTCTGATATATCAGCGCCATAGGAAGCTATCTCTCTTACTATAGACGACGAAAGAAATGCATATTTGCCATCCGCAACTAAAAACAATGTTTCTAATTCATTATTTAACTTCTTATTAGCCAAAGACATTTGCATTTCTGATTCAAAATCACTCACAGCACGTAGTCCCCTTATAATTGTACTACAACCTATTTGTTTTGCAAAATCTACAGTTAATCCTTCAAATTGATGAACCCTTACATTAGATAAGTGGTTACATGCTTTTTCAATCATAGCAACTCTTTGTTCAAGTGAAAAAGTGCTTTTCTTTTGAATGTTTTTTACAACAGCTACATTTACTTCTTCAAAAATTTTTGCGCTTCTTTCAATAATATCCATATGTCCATTTGTAATCGGATCAAAACTACCTGGATATAATACTTTTGTTTTATTCATTATCATTCCTCAAAAAATATATATTCTTCTTTTTGCCATATTGTTTTTGTTTTTCTAATTTCAAATTTTTGAAATATTCATCAGATAATTCTTTTTCGGATTCTAATATTACAAGACAATCATCATTTAAAAGATCATTATCTATTAGCATCTGAATGGATTCTTTGTAATAATTTAATCTTTCATAAGGCGGATCGATAAAAACATAATCAAATTTTAATCCTTGTCTTCTGATATTTAATAAATTTTTCTTAAAATCACCTTTAAAGACTTTTGCGAATTCCTGTGATTTTGTATGCTCAATATTTTCATTGATGCATTTTATATTATCATTAGAAGCTTCACTAAATACTACTAAATCACATCCACGACTTATGAACTCTATACCAACTGCTCCACTTCCTGCAAATAAATCTAATGCTTTGGAATTAGGTTTTACTTGAAAAATCACGCTGAATATCGCTTCTTTTATTTTACCTTCTGTCGGTCTTGTAAATCTATCTAAATCGGTATTTAAGTTCATACCTCTCATTTTTCCTGAAATAACTTTCATTTCTCACCTCAATTAAATATAACATTTTCTAGTAATTTATCTTTAAACTTATTAATTTCTTCATCCAAATACATATATTCTTTAGTTTTGCATAAATCATTCGTATATATATAATCGGTTATAACAGCAGCCTTTTCTATCAATTCATAGTCTTTTTCTAGGTCTGCTATGTTTAAAAGTGGTATCCCTGATTGTCTAGTTCCTAACAAATCACCACTACCTCTCATCATCAAATCCTTTTGTGATAGTTCAAATCCGCTGTTTGTCTTAACCATAATATTCATTCTTTCCATTTGTTCATCAGAATGTGCATTGTTTATAAGAATACAATAAGATTGATCTGAAGATCTTCCCACTCTACCTCTTAGTTGATGAAGTTGTGAAAGTCCAAATCTTTCTGCATTATATATAACAATTACATTTGCTTTTTTTACATTAACGCCAACTTCAATAACTGTTGTAGATACCAATATTTTTGTTTTCCCGTCTACAAATTCTTTCATTACTTCTTCTTTTTCCGAAGATTTCATTTTACCATGTAACATTCCAACATTTATATCAGAAAAATATTCACTAGATAACCTATTGTAAAGTTCTGTTACGTTCTCTAAATCCAATGCTTCAGATTCTTCTATCAATGGACACACAACATAAGCTTGAAACCCATTTTCAACTTGTTTTCTGATAAAAGCTGCTATTCTTTTTTCATAACTAAATCCAACAGAATATGTTTCTATTATTTTTCTACCCTTAGGCATTTCATTTATTGTTGATATATCCAAATCCCCGTAGTAAGAAAGTGCTAAAGTTCTTGGAATCGGAGTAGCTGTCATTACAAGAACGTCTGGATTTTGTCCCTTGTCTGAAATTTTCTTTCTTTGACCTACACCAAATCTATGTTGCTCATCGGTAATTACAAGTCCAAGCTTTTTGAATTCTACAAAATCTTGAATTATTGCATGCGTACCAACTATGACATCAAAATACCCCGACTTTATTCCTTCTAAAACAGAATCTTTTTCCGATTTTGTTAAATCAGATTTTAATAAACAAACTTTTAGCCCAAATTTTGAAAAATCATCAGATAGGCTTTCATAATGTTGTGTCGCTAAAATATCCGTAGGAGCCATAAAAGCTGATTGATAACCACTTGAATATGATTTGAATATTGCTGCTTCAGCTACTATTGTCTTTCCACTTCCTACATCTCCTTGAACCAATCTATTCATTCTCTTTTCAGATGTCATATCACTTTCAATATCTTTAATTGCTTCTAACTGTCCTTTTGTAAGTTCAAATTTCAGAGATTTTATGAAAATATCTATGCTTTCGTCTGTTTTAAATTTTATATAATTTTGTTCGTTGAGTGTTGTCTTCATTGATTTCATTGCCAATTGCATTATAATAACTTCTTCAAGAACAAGTGCTGTCCTAGCTCGTTTAAATTGTGCATAATCTACAGGTTTGTGTATGTTTTTTATTGCATTTCTTTTGTTCTCAATATCGTAGTTTTTAATCATACTATAAGGAATAACATTTTTAATTTCATCAATACAATGTTTAATAGCAAAATCAATGAATTTAATCATATCATTATTTGTAACGCCTTTTTTTACTTTGTAAATTGGATAAATAATACCCAATTTACCACCAAAAGATTTACTTAAAATTGGAGAGGATATCTTAAATTGATTTTGAACTCTATTTATTTTCCCATACAAGTAGTAGGTAGTGTTTGGTAAAATTTGATTTCTGATAAAAGGCTGATTAAACCACGACACACTGATTTTAGAAGTATCGTCAAAAGCAATAGCAGATGTTAAATTCAAATTTCTTCTAAGATATTTAGTTACAGGTTTTGAAATAAATTTGACTTTTATAACGCAGCTTTCTTCATCTCTTGTATCTATAATGTTTTTAATGATCGATCTATTTTCGTATCTATATGGAAAATAATTTAATAAATCATTAACATCAAAAATACCCATGGAGTTTAAAACTTCTAATTTTTTCTTTCCTATTCCTTTTATTTCTGATAATTGCATAACTCACCACACAAAAAAATCCCTACATTAAACATACAAATAATAGACCGATGAAAATCGATCTATTATCTGTAATTATTTGTAAGGAGTTATTCTATTGAAAATACATAGTAATATAAAGGTTGAGATCCTTCAACAACCTCAATATCAATGTTTTTATATTCTTCTTCCAAACTATCCTTCAACTTATTAGCAACCATTTCATCACAGCCTTCACCGTAATAAATTGTAACCAATGAATCGTCTTTTTGAATTAGTTGTCTTAATAAATCCATTGAAACTTTATTGATATCATTCCCTACCGCTCTGATATTCTTTTGGTCAAGACCTATAATGTCATCTTTCTTTACTTTTATATCTGACATATTTAAATCTTTTACAGCAAAAGTAACTTCACCAGTCTTTACTGTTGATATTACATCGTTAAAGTTATCAAAATTTTCTTCTGCACTTACTTCTTCGTTGAAAGCTAAAAGTGCCGAAATAGATTGTGGTACGGCTTTTGTTTCTACAACGAAAACTTTTTTATCAACTATTTGTTTTGCTTGATTAGCTGATAATATGATGTTCTTATTGTTAGGGAATACAAAAACTGTCTTTGCATTAACTTTTTCTATGGAATTGACTATATCTTCAGTTGATGGATTCATTGTTTGACCACCAGTAATCACTTCATCCACATTTAACATATCGAAAACTTTACTGAATCCTTTACCGTTGCTAACCACTACAAATCCAAAATCTTTTTCTGGTTCTGAATGTTTAGTAGAAGCTTGGCTTATTTCTTCTTCAGTAGAATGCAAGTTTTGATGTTGTAGTCTCATATTATCTATTTTGATATCTCTTAGAGCACCTAATTCCATGGCAATTTCTAAAACTTTACCTGGATTATTAGTGTGAATATGAGTTTTGATTACTCCATCACCTTTTACAACTAGTAAACAATCACCAAAGTTTTCTAATTTTGATCTATATGAATTTTCATCTGCATCAGTAATTATAAAAAATTCAGTACAATATCCGAATTCTATTTCTTCATCTGATACAACATTTGTATTTTCATTAATAGTTCTAGAAGATTCGTCAATTATTGTTTCTGAAATCAATTTTTCATTATCGTAATTTAACACACCTTCTAAGAATAACATTAATCCTTGTCCACCCGCGTCAACTACGTCGGCTTCTTTCAAAACAGGTAACATTTCTTTAGTTTTAAGAAGTGCTTTGTTACCTTCAGATATAATATCTGTCAAAAATTCTTTGATATCTTCGTAATTTTGATAATTTTGATCAGCAAATTCACCCATACATCTAGAAACTGTAAGAATAGTTCCTTCTGTTGGTTTCATAACAGCTTTGTAGGCAGTTTTATAACTTTCTACAAATCCATCTCTCAATGCAAATATATTAAATTCAGTATAATCTTTAAATCCATTATAAAAACCTCTCATGATTTGAGAAGTAATTACACCAGAATTCCCTCTAGCTCCCATAAGAGAACCATCACTCATAGCTTTAGCTAAATTTGCAATGCTCACATCAGCTACGCCATTCACTTTAGAAATAGCTGATTTAATTGTCAATGTCATATTAGTACCAGTATCTCCATCTGGAACTGGAAAAACATTTAAGCTATTTACTATTTCTCTTTTATTTTCTAAGTTCTTAAATCCCGCTAGAAGGCAATTCTTGAACAGTGTTGCGTCATTCTTCATTGTGCCCCCTATTTTTCTTCGTTTATTCTCATATCTTGAACAAGAACATTTACACATTCTACTTCAAGACCAGTTTTGTTCTCTACACTATATTTAACTGTATCAATAATATTTTGGCAAACCACAGCAATTTTAGTACCATATTCCAAAACTACAGTCAAATCTATTACAATTTTATTATTTTTTGTATAAACTTTTACTCCCTTACTCATATTATCTTTATTGAGTAACATTAAAAATCCATCTGATAAATTTTTGTAAGCTAGTCCAACAATTCCGTAACAAGTCATAGCTGTTTCACTAGCAATAGTTCTAACGATATTATCTGATATTAATATTGAACCATATTCGTTATCAATTTTAGTAGTCATATTACCTCCTATTTGTGATACCTAATTAATTATATTATACTCTTTTAATGTTTAAGATTCTAATTTACATATTAATACTATATTATTATAACATATTTTAGCTCTAAAAGCTTGAAATTCAGTTTTAAAATATGCTATAATATCAAGAGACATTTGAAAAAGAACCAGGAGGTGTAATTATGTCCAAAAAATGTGAAATTTGTGGTAAATCAAGAACTTTCGGAAATAATAGATCATTTTCTTTAAGATCTTCAAATAGAAGCTGGGCACCTAACATCAGAAAAGTTAGAGCTTTAGTTGATGGCAAACCAAAAAGAATCAATGTATGCACTAGATGCTTAAGATCAGGTTTAGTTGAAAGACCTCAATTTATCAAAACAACAGAAGAAGAATAAAACAAAGAGTCGAAAATTCGACTCTTTTTTAATCTCTAGAATCAATCAAAAGACCATATCCTTCTATTAATTCTATATATGCTTTTTTATCTTTTATTTTATTGCTAATCGTCAAAGTTGAACAAAAATCAACATCTAAAAATTCACTGTCGTATTCAAAACCTTTTAATCTAATTTTCATTCCATTATTCGATAATACTACAATAGAAATATAATCATATTTCATAACACAATCTGTGCTTTTTCCTAAGAATTTAATTATATTATTGTTGCCAATAAAAATAAGTTCAATCCCTTTTTCAAAGCATCTTTTTGAATAAATTAAATTCGACATTGTGTGATCTAATCTAGTTCCTGTTGCCCCAAAAGCATATATTGTATTACAGTTTTTTTCGATTAATATATTTATTGCGGCTTCAAAATCAGTAAAATCTTTTTTACAATTATATTTTTCAAGAATCTTGTTGTTTTCTTCTAGAAAAGTTTTATCTTCTGGATTTATAGAATCAAAATCTCCTATAGCGAAATCAAAATCTTTGTGATATTCGGTGAAATATTTTGTTCCACCATCTACAGCTATTTTAAAATCTGACTTTTCATAATATTCTTCAAAAAGATTCTTATCAGATAATTCACCAGCGCAACAAATCAAACCAATCATTTTTTACTTACCTTTGATACAGGTTTAATCAAAATTAATATGACAACTATCGCTATAATTCCATTAGGAACAATGTAGGTAATATTATATAAGAAAGATCCTAGTAAAGCAGGTATATCTTTTGGTAATGTATCTTTGAAGAATACGTAACCACTTAAAATAGCAGCTACTCCTCTCATTAAAATAGCGAATACACATGCTAAAATCATTTTAAAATTAATTTTACCGCTCAAAGTTTCATTATTACATCCTAATCCTGATAGACCTAAAGCCATGTATGCTATTGGATAATCTAGTAAGTATTGTATTGGATGAATAACATATGAATCAACAAAACTATCTAAAATTCCATACATTAAACCAATTACAATCCCTGGTTTAAGTCCCCATCTTAGTCCAAATAATAAAATTGGAACATATCCAGCCAAAGAAACAGATCCCCCTCTTGGCATTTTAAAAATAACAATACTGTTTAGCACAGCTGTCAGAGCTAAAGTAATAGCTCCTTCAACCATAAATCTCAAATTTTTGTTCAATATATCCTCCTGTTACTATAATTTTTCATTGTAAATATCTAATTGCGATTCTATATTTTGATTAAAAACATCTGAACCACTTACAATTAGATTAGCCCCTGATTCTAACACTTTATCGACATTAGAAGTTTTTACCCCTCCATCAACTTCCAATATAATATCTTTTTGCGATTTCTCAATCATTTTTCTTGCATCTTTTATTTTTGAATGTTGACTTTCTATAAAGGATTGTCCTCCAAATCCTGGATTGACACTCATTACTAGTATTATATCCAAATCATCAATAATATATTCACAACATTCTAATCCTGTGGATGGATTAAGTGCTAATCCACATTTTTTCCCAGCTTTATGAACAGTTTGAATAATCCTATGAGGATGAAAAGTTGATTCTGGATGAAAAGTAATTATGTCCGCCCCAGCATTCAACATGTCATCTATAATATTTTCTGGTTTATTAACCATCAAGTGACAATCAAGAATAAATTCCGGATATTTTTCTCTTATTTGTTTTATAATGGCTGGCCCAAAAGAAATGTTTGGCACAAAATTACCATCCATAACATCTAAGTGTAAATATTTTATTCCATTGTTTTTTAGTATATCTAAGTTCTTTTCTAACTCAAAAAAGTTACAAGCCAACAAAGATGGACTTAAATTAGCCATTAATACCTCCTAATTTTTTCGTATTCTTCAACTATATTCAAATAATTATCATATCTACTTTGAGATATTTCTCCAGTTTCAACAAGCCTTTTTATTTCACATTTTGGTTCATTAATGTGATCACAATTATTGAACTTACATTTTGAACTGTTTTTTCTAAATTCCACAAAGTTATTTTTGATTTCAGATTTGTCATCTAAAAAAGACAAATCAAAAGAACTAAAACCTGGTGTGTCCAAAACGTAAGTATTATCATCTACCATTTTAATTTCAATGTGTCTCGTCGTCTGTTTTCCCCTCTGAGTTTTATCACTAATTTTTCCAGAAACAAAATCCTCATTTGGAAATAATTTTTTTAAAGTACTGGATTTCCCTGCCCCACTAGGACCAATTACACAACTAATATGATTTTTGAATTCATTTAATAACTCTTCATTAGTAATTGAAGATTCATTTGAATTGAATATTACTTTATACCCAATATTTCTGTATATATCAGCATAAAATTTTTTCTCATCCTCAGATACCAAATCAGATTTATTAAATACAATGACGCAATCAATGTTGTTCTTCTCAATCATTAATAGATATTTGTCTAGTAACATTAGATTAATATTAGGTGACTTAATGCTACTTAGAACGAAACATTTATCTATATTACTAACCTCAGGGCGGTGTAAAAGTACAGATCTTGGATGTATTTTTAAAATAAATCCAAGACCATTTTCTACATTTATATCTACTTTATCCCCTACAACTGGAGTAATTTTCTTGTTCCTAAAATTCCCCTTTGCCTTCGAAGGATACACTTCGTTTCCAATGCTTACGTAGAATAATTCTCTTTGAATTTTAGTAATTACACCTGTTTTATCCGACATTAACTAATTCTCCATTAATATAGACTTTAATATCATTATTAGGCTTTGCTTTTACTTTAATTCTTATATCTCCTTCAGAAGCGTCATGGTTTTCTTCATAGATAATGTTGTTTTCAGTTTCATCTTTAACAGTTACTGTGTAAATCCCTTTTTCTACAGGTTTACTTATTCTAAATACTTTATCAATCATTTCAGGTTCCTTTTTACCTTTACTGATTATTACATCAATTGAACTATCTTTTTTAAGTTTCTTTCCCGCGTCATATTGTTGCCATATAACTTGGTTTGTATCGTATGAATTACTAAATTTCTTTTCAATATTTCCTATATTCAGTCCAATTGATTTTAATTTATTACTAGCTTGACTAATATCAGTCCCTATTAAATCAACCATTTCTACTAGCTCTTCTTTTTTACCTAAAGAAATTACAACATCAACTTTAGAATCTTTATTTATGCTAGTTCCTGCATCCGGATGTTGTTGCATAATTTTTCCAGCTTCAAAATTATCACTGTTTTCTTTAGTTATTTCGCCAATTTCTAAGCCCAATTTATTGAGTTGGATTTTAGCATTTTCTAGAGTCATATTAGACAAATTAGGTACTGATACCTGTTCCTCACCTTTGCTTACAACTAATTTTATAATAGTTCCTTTTTTTACTTCTGTACTAGATTCTGGATCTTGTTCTAATACTTTTCCTGGTTCAACATTACTTTCAGTCTTGTATTCTGAAACAACAGCAATTAAATTATTTGCTTTAGCTTTATTTAATGCTTCGTTTTCGGTTAAACCAGTCAATGCAGGAACTAAAACTAGGTCTTGCTTATTCTTGTTTATATATTTCTTGCCAAATATAAATGCAACAAATACCAATGCTGCTAAAAGTACAGGCAATAGAATCCACATAAACTTTTTAGATTTATTTTTGTTATCTTTTGTAGAAGATTGTTTAGGAGTTTTATAAACAGCTTCTTTTACTTCTGGTTGTTCATCACTTTCTTTTATAATTGGATTCTTAGTAGTTTTTTGATACAAATCAGAGGAATAGCTTTGATAATTCTTCAACATTTCTTTTAATTCTGTCGCTGATTTGAATCTATCATTAGGATCTTTTGCCATCGCTTTAACTATTATGTCATTAAGTCCTTGTGGCAAATCGTGTCTAAGATTAATAGGTGGTACCAATGGATCTTGAATGTGTTTCAATGCAATTCCAACTGCATTTGGTGCGTCAAATGGTACTTCACCTGTAGCCATTTGGTACAATACAACACCTAATGAATATATATCACTTTTCTCATCAATAAATTTACCCTTTGCTTGTTCTGGTGAAATATAATGAACAGTTCCCAAAACAGTTGAAGTATATGTCAATGTTGCAGACGAAGAAATTCTTGCAATACCAAAATCTGTAGCTTTTAAATTGTTAGATTTATCAATTAACATATTATGTGGCTTAATGTCTCTGTGAATTATTCCATTCTTATGAGCACATTCTAATGCACTTGCTATTTGAACTCCATAATTTACGATATCTTCAATCGGCAAAATTTGTTTTTCATCGATTATATCTTTTAATGTCTTACCATCAACATATTCCATTACGATGTAATTATATTTGCGACCATCTACATAAGAACTTCCAACATCAAACACACTTACTATATTTGCATGAGTCAATGATGCAGCAGATTGTGCTTCCATAGCGAATTTTCTCAGAAAATCTTGGTCTTCCATGTATTCATTTTTTAATACTTTTACAGCGACATATCGGTTTAAAACAGTGTCCAAAGCTTTGTACACTTTGGCCATCCCGCCAACGCCGACTTCTTCTATTATCTCGTATCTATCGCCTAAAACTTTACCTATCATAATTTTCCCCTTCATATAAATAAAGCGTAATAGTTATATTATCAATACCTTCGATATCATTTGCTTCATCAATCAAATTTTGAGCTATTTTATCCAAATCTGATTCTTCTTTAATAATATCAACTATATCTTCATTTTCTAATTGTGAAGTCAAACCATCTGTACACATTAATATCAAATCACCCTTAACAAGCTCAACGTTAAAAATATCTACATCTACAGTATCTTGAATTCCTAAAGATCTTGTAATAACATTTTTTTGTGCAAAATCAACAGCTTCTTCTTCAGTAATAGTTCCAGATGATAATAAATCATTCACAAGAGAATGGTCTACAGTTATTTGCTTTAATTCTTCATCCCTGTATAAGTACAATCTGCTATCGCCAACATTTGCAACAATAGCATTATCATCATGAACTAAACAAGCAACTATCGTTGTGCCCATATTTCGATGTTCAGTATTATTTTCACTGTCTTTGTAAACTTCCTCATTTGCTAAAATTATAGCTTTACGCAATGTGCTTTCGTAATCTTTTTCATTTTCTTTTTCTTTTACGTAGTTTATAACTGTTTCGACAGCTTTTTTACTTGCAACTTCACCAGCTTTATGTCCACCCATTCCATCGCACACAACAAGCAAGCTAAAATCATCTGTAATATAATTCATATGATAATCTTCATTAAGCTTTCTTACCAATCCAATGTCTGTGTTTGAAGCATATTTCATTTCACACCTCTTTTAGTCATATTGTTAATTCTTAATTGTCCACAGGCTCCATCAATATCAATGCCTTGTTTTCTTCTTATTGTTGTATTAACATTGTTTTTATTCATGTAATTCATAAACTCCATCATCTTGTTTCTATCCGGAGATTTTTGATTAAATTCTTCGATAGGATTTAATGTTATCAAGTTCAAAAGACAGTTTCTATTTTTTAATAAACCGACTAGCTTGTCCATGTATTTTTTTGAATCATTTACATTTCCAATTACAGTATATTCAAATCCAATTCGCCTTTTTGTTTTATCAAAATAATAGTCACAAGCATCTAGAATTTCTTCAATTGAGTATTTGTTTCCAATAGGCATTAGTTGGTTTCTCTCATTATCAAATGGATTATGGAGTGAAATAGTTATGTTTATACCTATATCTTCATCTGCAAGTTTAATTATTTTATCGACTAATCCACATGTAGACAATGTTATATTTCGAATAGACATATCTTGTCCTTCTTTATTCGAAATCAGATCAATAAATCTTACAACATTATCATAATTATCTAATGGTTCACCTATCCCCATTAATACCATATTATTAATTCGTATCCCCAAATCATTTTCTACCAAATATATCTGAGCACACATTTCATAAGGTTGTAAATTCCTTACGAAACTTTTCTTTGTCGATGCACAAAATTTACATCCCATTTTACAACCAATTTGTGTTGATAAGCATATTGAAGTGTGAGTTTTATATTCCATAAACACCGTCTCTACGATATTACCGTCACTTAACTCTATCAAATACTTTTTCGTGTTGTCTAATTTTGAATCAATCCTTTTGATAATAGAACAATTTTTTATGTCATTGTAGTTGTCTAATTTTTTTCTTAAATCATTAGAAAAATTAGTCATCATTTCAGGATCGAATATTCTATTTTTATGAATAGCTTGAAAATATTGTAACGCTCTGAAAGATTTTTCTCCGTTATTCACAAAAAATTCTTTCAGCTCATCGACAGTCATATTTTCCAAGACAATTTTATTTTGCATATTATTCACCAATCTAAATTATATCAAAAATCTCAAGTTTTGTAATCTATTAGTCTTTTACAAACTTTGAAATGAAAAATCCCTGAGTTCCTTTTTGGAATGGCATAAGTTTTATAAATTCATTTTTATCTCCATAAAAATCAATATCTTCTCTTTTTAAATTTAATTTGTCTTCAATATAATCTACATTTTCTTCGTTCTCTTCTTTTAAAAGAGAGCATGTAGAATAGACTAAGACACCACCTTTTTTAAGATATTTTTCACAATTTTCAAGAATTCTTCTTTGAGTTTCAACCAAGTTTTCTACATCTTTTTTCGTCCTGAACAACTTTATCTCTGGATTTTTATTGATAACTCCAGTTGCAGAACAAGGTGCATCCACAAGAATTCTATCAAATTTATTTATCAAACCTTCTTGTAAAATATTTGCATCAAAGTTCAAATATTGCACATTTTCAACTCCACATTTATACACATTCTCTTTTATTCTATCTATTTTATTATTATTAATATCATTACAGTAAATAATCGATTGATTATTTGTTAATTCTTGAATGTTGCATGATTTTGACCCAGGAGCTGCACAAATATCAAGAACTACGGAGTTCTCCATTGGCTCTAAAACCTCTGCGCACAAACTACAAGAACCATCTTGGATAATAAATTTACCTTCTTTAAATTCGTTCGTATCTATTATCGATTCAGGATTTCTTACGATAAAACTATCTTTTAAAAAAGGATGCTCTTCTAATACGAATCCTTGATTTTCTAAATTTGTTTTTAAATTATTTTCCTTCAATTTATTTTGTTTAATTACAAAATCAGATTTGTAAAAGAAAGATTTGAGAAGTTTTTTTACAGTTTTTTTAGAATAAGATTTGTTCAACATCTTAAGTAATTCTTTGTTTATGGAGAATTTAATTTCATCTCCTAAATCTTCCTCATCCAAATTAATCCTGCAAACCTCCCTTAGAACAGCATTAACATAATCTTTATAATGTGTTAAGTTGTTAGCCAATTCTACTGCTTCGTCTACTACGGCATAATCAGCCGTTTTCATAAATAGTATTTCTGTAGTTGCCATTCGTAAGATTTCCAGAACAATTTTATCAAGCTTATTTAATTCCAAATCGCTACACTTAGATATTACATAATCTATAAAAAATCTATTTTCAATTTCTGTAAATACACACCTTTTAATGTACGCGATATCTCTCTTGTCCAAATCACCATAATCATAAGTCTTTAATAATTCAGAAGAGTATCCCGATTTATTATTAATTGAATTGGTAATATTAATTATTTCGTTTCTAATATTCATAATCTCTCATTTCTTTTAATTATTTTAATTACATAATATATTTTACACTAAAACAGCAAAAATAAAAAAATTGAACCTAAAAGGATTATCCTTAGGTTCAATCTACATTAATTTTTAATCTCTATCTCTTGATATCAGTATTAATCTTACCAATTGTAACAGTGAAACCAAAGCACTTGCAATATAAGTTAATGCAGCTGCTTTTAAAACTTGTTTTGCAGGTTCTATTTCATCATCAGCTAATAGTCCATTTGATAAAGCTCTTATCGCTCTGCTACTAGCATCAAACTCAACTGGCAATGTAACTAGTTGAAATAAAACAGTCGCTGAGAACAAAATAATGCCAAATTCTACTAATGGTCTCATACTAAACATAAATCCAAGTAAAATTAAAATCCACACTGATTTCGATGCGAAATTCACAACAGGAAATAAAGATTCTCTAAATCTCAAGAAGCCATAATCTTCCTTATCTTGAATCGCATGACCTACTTCGTGACTTGCTACAGAAACCGCCGAAATCGACTGACTATTATATACTGCATCTGATAAAGCCAATACTTTTTTTGATGAATCATAATAATCAGTCAAGCTTCCTTGAACATTTACTATTTCTATATCAGACAAACCTTCGTAATCAAGTAAAACTCTTGCCATTTCTTTTCCAGTCAATCCTTTTGAATTAGTAATTTTCTTATACTTATCAAAAGTATGAGTGACTTTGATTTGTGAGTAAAACGCCAATATCAAAGCCGGAATTAAAAGTAGCATAGTCCTATCATAATAAAAATTAAACAATGATTCCTCCTACAAAATTATTCCCTCTTCAAATGAATTTCCATTCAAATATTCGCTAACGTTAAGAGGTTTTTTATTTGGAAGTTGTAATCTTGTAATAATTATAAATCCATCTTCACAAGCAATCTTAATTCCATTCTTGTCTACTTTTACAACTTCCCCATTCTTATTATCATTATATTGTTCTATTATGTTGATATTGTGAACTTTTACAATTTTATCGTTTAATTTAAAAAACAAACCTGGCCAAGGAGTCAATCCTCTAAATTTATTGTAAATTACATCTGCTTTTTCATTAAAATTAATTTCACCCATAGATTTTTGAATTTTGCCTACTGTAGATGCTTGATTTTCATTTTGTTTTTCTCTTGAATCGAAATATTTTTGATAATCATTGATAACTTTATCTATTAAATCAGCACCCATTATCATTAATTTATCATGTAATTCTTCAAGCATAATGTCTTTGTCAAGCTCAATTTTATCTATAGCTAAAACATCACCAGTGTCAAGCCCTTGTTCAACTAACATAATACTTACACCAGATTCTTTATCGCCATTTAGTAGCGAATAATTTATCGGAGAAGCTCCTCTGTATTTTGGTAAAATTGATGCGTGAACATTTAAAATCTTATTTTTAAATCTATCCAAAATTCTTTTTTTGATTAATTGACCATAAGCTACAACCACAATAAAATCAGGATTAAGGTTATCTAATAAATCAAACACTTCATCGTCGTTTATATTCTGTGGAGTAATAACGTCAATTCCCAATTCCATAGCTTTTTTCTTTACAGCCGTAGGTGAAAACTTATTTCTATTTCGTTTTTTATCTTGTTGTGATATTACTAATTGAATTTCGTTATTTGGGTTGTCATATAATCTTTGCAAACTCTCAACTGCAAAATCTGGAGATCCCGCAAATACAATTTTATTTTTCATTATTTAATCTCTCAACTTCTTCATCAGAAAGATTCAAAACTTTATCAGTGTATAATACTCCATCCAGATGGTCTAATTCATGACAAAAACAATGTGCTTTGTAATCAGTGGCCGTTTTTCTTTGAATATTTCCATCTAAATCAGTGTATTCTACAGTAACAGTCTTAGGTCTTTCAACATATCCATTTTTACCAGGAACTGAAAGACAACCTTCAACATTAATTTGTTTTTCATCTGATCTTTCTACAATCTTAGGATTTATTAGAACCATTTTACCATCTTCATCTTGCATGTCGATTACTACTATTCTCTTTAGCATTCCAACTTGTACACAAGCCAATCCTATTCCTTTATTTTCATACATTGTTTCAAACATATCATCTACGATTTGTTTGATTCTATCATCTATTTTTTTAACCTCTCTTGATTTTTTTCTCAAGATTGGATCATTTTCTAATCTTATTTGTCTTAATGCCATATTATCTCCTAAAAATAACTTTGAGGATCTAACGTTATTTTGAGTGTTATTCCCTCCAAGTTAATATTGTATTCATTATTTATCAAAACTTTTTTAATTATTTCTATTATTTTATCTTCTCCATTTGGAAATTTGTAGTACAAATCAAACCTGTACATATTATTAATTCTCTCTATTGGAGAAGGATGAGGACCATTTATCAATGTTGTAGATAATTTGTATTTTCTAATCAAAGCAGCAACGTAATTCGATACCTCATTGATTTTTTTCATAGCAACATTTCTGTTTCTACTAGAAATATTGATGTTTAATATTCTGAAAAAAGGAGGATAATTAAATGATTTTCTTAGCTTGATCTCCTTTTCATAGAACATCTTGTAATCATGAAGTGCTGCTGTTGTAATGGCAAAATTATCAGGCTTATATGTTTGGATTATTACATCTCCATCATATTCTGCTCTTCCGGCTCTTCCGGCTACTTGAGTTATCAATTGAAATGTTTTTTCGTTTGATTTGTAATCTCCTAAGTTCAAACTAATATCTGCAGCCATTACACCGACTAGTGTTACATTTGGAAAATCAAATCCTTTCGACAACATTTGTGTCCCAATTAATATATCTATTTCTTGATTATTCATCATATCATAGATTTTTTTGTAATCTTTTTTTGTGTTTGTAGTGTCCCTATCCATTCGTGCAATTCGTGCATCTGGAAAAAGCTCTCTGGTTTCTTCCTCTAATTTTTGAGTTCCTGCTCCAAACTCTTTTATAAATTTCGAACCACAGTTGGGACATGTCTTTGGCTTTAATGCAGTTCTGCCACACATGTGACAAATCAATCTATTTTTTGTTTTATGATATGTCATTGATACATCACAGCTATCACATTTTAGTACATATCCGCATCTTCTACATGAAATAAAAGAAGTGTGACCTCTCTTGTTTAAAAACAATATAGTTTGTTTTTTGTTGTTTAAATTTTCTTGAATTTTATTGAGAAGAACTTTACTGAACATTTTCATGTTTCCAGTTTCAAGTTCTTTTCTCATGTCTACAATAGTGCATTCAACAGGGTTTGTGTCATTTGCTCTTTTGTTCATTTCTACAAGGTTGTACTCACCTTTTAAAGCTTCGTTGTATTCTTCAACTCCAGGAGTTGCTGATCCTAATAAAAGCTTAGCGCTATTATATTCTGCTCTAAATCTGGAAATTTCGATAGCGTTATATTTAGGATTTTTTTCACTTACATAACTTGTTTCATGCTCTTCATCTATTATTATCAATCCTAAATTTTTAAACGGAGAAAATACAGCACTTCTAGCTCCAACTACTATTTTATATTCTCCATTATACATTTTTCGAAATTGTTCGAATTTTTCGTTAACATTTAGCTTAGAGTGAATTATCGCAACTTTTCCCGGAAACCTACCCTCAAACCTTTCAATAGTCTGCGGAGTCAATGATATTTCTGGAACCAGAACTATGCTATCTTTACCTTCATTTAACATTTTTTCAACCAAATGCAAATACACTTCAGTTTTACCACTACCCGTTACACCATGTAACAAACTAAATTGATTTTCTAAAATCGAATTATAGGCTTTTTCTTGCTGTGAATTTAGTTTTATTTTTTGATAAGTTTTTGTATCATCCACAACAATTCTGTCAACTTCTTTGAAATAAATTTCAACAATTTTCTTTTCTTCCAGCGCTTTTACTGCACTTGAAGTCGTATTAGTTTTCGCTAAAAGCTCACTATAAAGTATGTTGTTTTTAGTTTTGAGCATATCAACTATTTTTTGTTGGGCATTTGCTCTTCTTGAAATAACCGGATTATCTTCTATAAGCTTGACGTATTTCAATAGTTTTGGTGTGATTTGTTGATCGTATATTAAATCCATTTTCAAAAAATCAGATTTTACATACTCCATTAGCTTTTTATGGCTAATGTCTGAAATCTCTTTTATTTCTGAATATTCTTTCTTGGTTTTAAGAATATTGTACAAATCTTCATCCATATTTTCTAGTTTATCATTTGCAGTGAAGTATTCTTTTAATTCTTCAAAGTTACCAGGTGGCAAAATAGTTTGAAAAGCAGAGCTATAGTCGCTTAAATATTTATCAACCATGAAAAAAGCAATGTCGATGGATTCTTGTGTGACAATAGGATTTAAGTCTACTACTGATATTATTTCTTTGTAATCAATATCTTGTTTAGGGTTATCATTAATTCTAACCACTAGCGCTAATTTGTTAATATTTGATTTCCCAAAGGGTACTATAACTCTCATTCCAATTTCTACATCTTCACTTGAATAATATGAGTATAGTCTGTTAGTCATCTTCGATTTGTTTCTAAAAATAACATCAATATACATGTTTACCTACTTTATCAAATCCAATATCTTATCTGCGATATTTAATTTTGTATTCTTATCAATTTCTAATATATTATCTTTGCTAATTATAGTTACTTTATTGTATTCAGAATTAAATCCAATGTCTTTTTTCGATACATCGTTTAACACTATAAAGTCTAGATTTTTTTTATCTAGCTTTTTCTTAGCATTTTCTAATAAATTATTTGTTTCTGCAGCAAATCCTATAAAGATTTGATCATCTTTTTTATTTAATGATTTTAAAATATCTGGGTTTTCTTCTAATTCTAATGAATTGATACCATCTTGTTTTTTAATTTTTAAATATTTTCTATTTTTTACTTTAAAATCACTTACTGCTGCAGCCATAATTAAACAGTCGAATTTGTCTATGCAACTTTCGATTTTTTCTTTCATTTCAATAGCAGACTCCACTTTGATGTTTTCAATACCGTATGGACTTTCTGCTGTTGTTTTCCCAGAAATAATCGTCACATCGGCCCCTCTGATAAAAGCTCTCTTTGCTATTGAATATCCCATTTTCCCACTGGAATCATTCGTTATATATCGTACAGGATCAATTCTTTCAACTGTAGCTCCGGCTGTAATCAAAATTTTCTTGCCTTTTAAATCTTTTTCGCAAAAGTATTTTTCAACTTCTTCAACAATTTCCCAAGGTTCCTTTAATCTTCCGTCTCCTTTTGTGTTACAAGCAAGCATTCCGCTATTTGAATCTATAATTAAGTGCCTCTTTTCTTTCAAATCTTCGATGTTTTTTTGTGTAGCTGGGTTATTCAACATATTCGTATTCATACTTACACAAAACATTATTGGCTTGGTATATGCTAGTGCTGTAGATGATAGCAAATCATCTGCGATACCGTAATTTATTTTAGCCATAGTATTTGCACTAGCAGGTGCAATCAAAAACAAATCTGCCCATTTTGCAAGCTCTATATGTTCAACAACCTTATGTGAATTGTTGTGAAACATTTTGTTCTTAACATCGCATTTTCCAATTGTTTCAAATGTCATTGGACTTACAAATTCACATGCAGAATCTGTCATTATTATTTTAATATTGTAGTCCAGTTTTTTTAATCTACTTACAACATCAACAACCTTGTAAATAGCAATTCCTCCAGTAACTCCCAAAAGAATATTTTTATTCATTTGCTTTATCTTCCCACACCTTTTTTTCCATAACTTCTTCTAAGGCAGTGGTAACTGGTTGTGCTTTTGCTTTTTTTAATTTAGTTTCCTTACCGTCTATTAACATTCTAGCTCTTTTGCTTACCATAACACAAAGTGCATATCTACTATTATTTATTTCTGATAATTTTTTAAATGATGGATTAATCATATTTTTCTCCTTTTACAACTCTAAATTTTTCTGCATCAATTATAGTTTCTATATTTTTCACAGTTTCATCAACATCTTCATTAATTACTGCATAATCATATTCATCAATAAAACTCAATTCTTTTTTAGCATTATTCATTCTTATATTGATTGTTTCTTCGTCTTCTGTGTTTCTTCCTTCAATTCTTCTTCTAAGTTCAATCAAATCTGGTGGAAGAATGAATACAAAAACAGCTTCCGGATAGTTTTCTTTAACTTTCAAAGCTCCTTGAACATCAATTTCGAGAATAACTATCTCCCCTTTGTTTATTTGGTCAAAAACAAATGATTTTGGAGTTCCATAAAAATTGTTATGCACATTAGCATATTCTATGAAATCTCCTTGATCTATTTTTTTCTTAAATTCATCTAAACTCAAAAAGTAATAATTTTCCCCATCCACTTCGTAAGGTCTTTTTTTCCTTGTCGTAGCGGAAACGGAATATACGATATCATCTTTTTGTGAAATTAATTTTTCGCAAACAGTTCCTTTGCCAACTCCCGATGGCCCTGAAACAACTAATAAAAACCCGTCTCTCATATTAATCTTCCTTATTATTTGATTTATCTAATCTCATTTGTAAAGTCTCTGGTTGAAGGCAACTCAACACAACATGACTGGAATCCATTATAATTACACTTCTAGTTTTTCTACCAAAAGTTACATCTATAAGATTGTTATCTTCTTTTGCTTTTTGAACTATTCTTTTAATTGGATTCGTTTCTGGACTTACAATTGCTATAATTCTTTTACTATTAACTAAATTTGAAAATCCTATACCTAAACTTTCCATTTTCCCTCTACTCAATATTTTGTACTTGTTCTCTCAATTTTTCAATCAAACTTTTAACTTCAATAACACAAACTGAAATAGATTCATCATTAGATTTTGAAGAAATTGTATTGATTTCACGATTCATTTCTTGGATAATGAAATCTAATTTTCGACCAATGCTATGTTTTATATCCATAGTTGATTTGAATTGAACTATATGAGAATCAAATCTTTTTAATTCTTCGTTAATATCTGATTTATCTGCCATCAACGCAACTTCCAAGTACATTCTATCCTTGTCTATTTTTTCTTCATCTAATAATTCCGAAATCTTTTTAAACAAATTCTCCCTGTATTCTTTTACGCTATTTTCAGTCAAACTTGCAATTTTTGTTATTTCAGTTTCTATTTTGGAAAGATTTTCAGATAAATC
This sequence comes from Finegoldia magna ATCC 53516, assembly GCF_000159695.1. Taxonomy (NCBI): domain Bacteria; kingdom Bacillati; phylum Bacillota; class Tissierellia; order Tissierellales; family Peptoniphilaceae; genus Finegoldia; species Finegoldia magna. The sequence goes on along the minus strand of NZ_CM000955.1, from coordinate 1,450,126 downwards.
TTTTTCTAAGTTATCTCCTTCTATAGATCTCATAGAATAAATTTTGTTAACAGCTTCATCAAGAACCTTTAGAATATTATCGTGTAAAAATTCATTATCCAAATCTTTGTAAGTAAATGACATTACATCATCATATTTTACTAAATCCCTGACATTTATATCTGATGACATATTTAACTTTTGATTTAATGAATCAAGCTTTTCCTTGATTTTTTGAGCTAATTCATAGTTAATATCCACACTGTCAACTGATAGTTGATATTTTTTAATTTTGATATAAACATCAACTCTCCCACGTTTTAACTTGTTTTTGATTAATGATTTCATGTCTTCCAACATAAAATTCAAATAACTCGGCATTGAAAAATTGAAATCCAAATACCTATTATTAACAGATTTGATTTCAATATCTATGCTGCAATCTTCCAATTCCAAACTAGAAGATCCAAATCCTGTCATAGACTTCATTCTATCGCCTCCTCTGATATTGTTAGTGTATATTAATATTTAAGAATTTACAATAATTTATTACAATTTTTAAACAATTTCTTTGATTTTGTCAATATCATAAGAACTCATATCGACATTAACAGTGTTGAAATTGTTGTAAAACACCATTCCTGGTTTTGCTCCTTTAGCTTTTTTTACGTTTTTCTTTTCAGTATAATCAACTTCAACGAATTTTTCTTTACTCATTGAGGAGAAATAGGCTGCCAAGAAACACGCGACATCATAATCTTCCTGAACAAGATTTTCATTTCTCATAATAACATGAGATCCTGGCATATCTTTTACATGAACAAAAATATCTTCTTTGTTAGCTTGTTTCAAAGTTAGATTATCATTTTGGTAATTATTTTTACCTACAAAAATATCGACGTTATTTTCGGTTACAAAATGTCTTGGCTTTGATGGTTTTACTTTTGCAGTTTTTTTCTTAGATTTTTTTATCAAACCTATTTTTACCATCTCATCCTTAATCTCTGATAGTTCTTGATATTCTGTCACTCTCTCCAAAGTTTCTAGAAGTTGAAGTAAATATTCATTCTCTTGTTTTATAAGAGGAAGCTCTTGTGTAATCATTTTTTCTCTAGTTTTTAATTTACTAAATTTTTTGTAATAATTTTGTGCGTTTTCATTTCCTGATTTTATTGGATTCAATGGAATTTCAATTGGGTTCATTTCATCATAGAAATTTTGTACATTTATTTTATCCACGCCTTTATGAATCAAATGCATATTTGAACTTATCAAATCAGCATAAACTTTGTAAATATCTCTTTTTTTAGCTTCTTGCAAATCTACAGTTAAATTACTCAATTTATTTGAATTTCTTTGAATTTTATTTGAAACTATTTTCTTCAAGTGCGAAGATTTTTGTGTAATTGAATCGTTTGAACTGTGTTTTTTATAATAATAATCCAACATTTCGTGAATATCATCAAAGTTTTTCTTTTGATATCCGTATTTTTCTAATTTAATTACATGAAAATCCTTTAATTTTTCATCCTCATCGATGACTATAGAAAAATCATAATCACAATTTCTGATAGCTTCTCTAACCTCAATAAAAGCTTGATTAAATCTTAATTTTTCATTTTCAGTCAAATCTTCAAGTCTTCTGTTAAAATCCAAATCTGCTCTTAGGCATATTTCTCTTGAAATAGTTGGAGAAAACCCTGTGTAATTTTTATAAAAAACTTGTTGCAGTTTAGTCGTTCCTTCTGCAATATCCGTTGGAAGATCATCCGATCGTAGAATATTAATCTTATCATCTTCTAAATATGAATATTTAGTTTTTGGAAGTATTTGTCTGATGCTTTTTGTATCGAAGCTAATTCTCTTAATTGCATCTACAATCATTTGACTTTCTTTTTCAATCAAAATTATATTTGAATGTTTACCCATAAGTTCTACAACTAATGAGTAGTTCATATCATATCCCATTTCGTCTCTGCTATTGATATCAATACTAACAACTCTATCCATCGATTCTTGATAAATATCAGTTATAACCGCTCCTTGTAAGTATTTTCGCATCAGCATACAGAAATTATACGCTTCAATTGGGTTTTTCTTATTTTCATTTGTAAAATGCATCCTCGGTAAAGATGAGGATGCAGAAATAAGAAGTTTATAATTTTGTTTGTTATTATAGATAATTAAATCCAATTCGTTTTTATCGGGTTGATTAACCTTGCTGATTTTCCCGTTAATTAATTTTGCTTTTATATCATCAACTATCGCTTTTGTTACAATTCCGTCAAAGCTCATTATTACTCCTTATCTTCTCATTGCTCTTTGCATATTTCTCAAATCGTCACGTTTTTTCAAAGTTTCTCTCTTATCGTATAGATTCTTACCTTTTGCAAGAGCTATCTCTACTTTTACAAGTCCATTTTTTTCATAAACTCTTAGAGGTATCAAAGTATAACCTTGTTCTTTTGTTTTTCCGATTAATTTTCTGATTTCAGATTTATGCATTAAAAGTTTTCTTTTTCTTAAACTATCCACGTTAAAAATATTTCCTTCTGTGTACGGACTTATATTCATAGAATAAACAAAAACTTCTGAGTTTTCAATCATACAGTAACTTTCCTTAATGGAAACTTTCCCTTTTTTGATAGATTTTACTTCAGTTCCTTTCAGTTCAATTCCACATTCGTACACATCTTCGATAAAATATTCGTGACGTGCTTTCTTATTGTTTGCTAATAATTTTATATCGCTCATTATATTCCTTTTCTAATTTACAAATTCAAAATCTATTTGACGTTTATCTTTGTCACTATTTATAACTTTAACTCTAACTTTTTGTCCAATATGATACGATTTTTTAGTTCTTTCCCCATAAACTGTATAGTTTTTATCGTCAAATACATAATAATCATCTATCATAGATTGAAATTGTACTAAACCTTCAATCGTGTTGTCAAGTTGTACAAAAATTCCAAATTTTGTGAGTGAACTAATAATTCCCTCAAATTCTTCATCTATGTGTTGCTGCATATATTCTGCAGATTTCATATCAATAGCTTCTCTCTCAGCTTCTTCAGCTCTTCTTTCAGTGGCTGAACATTGTTTTGCAATGTCTTTGATGTATTTCATGAATTCTTTTTCGTTATTAGTATCTGGCTTATGATTTATAAAATTCTTCACAATTCTGTGTATAAATAAATCCGGATATCTTCTGATTGGAGAAGTGAAGTGCGTATAGAACATAGATGCAAGTCCAAAATGAATACTAGGATTTTGGCTGTACTCAGCTTTTTGCATAGATCTTAATAAAAGCGAAGATAATAGAGGTTTTTCAGGTTTGCCATCTAGTTCATTTAAAATTCTTTGATAATCTTTTGAATACAAATTCTTACCTTTCAAATGGTAACCAAAATTAGACAAAATTCTTTTAAAAGTATTCACCTTTTCTTCGTCAGGTTCTTCGTGAACTCTGTATAAAAATGGTCTATCCAAATATCCAAAATGACTTGCCACTGTTTCGTTTGTAATCAGCATGAACTCTTCAATCAATTTATTTCCTATTCTTCTCTCATCTTTTGTAACATCAACTACTTTAGAATTTTCATCTAAAATAATTTTAGTTTCTGGAAAATCAAAGTCAATGCTTCCTCTATTTTTCCTTCTAACACTTAGAATTTCATACAATTCTTTCATTAGTAATAAATTATCCGTGAGTTTTTCATCATCATAAGGATTTTCAATGTCTTCCAAAAAGTCTGACACATTTTTATAGACTAATCTATAATCAGAATTTATAACAGATTCATAGAATTTGTAGTCAAGAGTTTTTCCTGTTGGCGAAATTTCCATTTTAACTGTCAAACAAAGCCTGTCTTCATTAGGATTTAATGAGCAAATCCCATTAGATAATTCTGTAGGTAACATAGGAATTACTCTATCCAACATATACACACTGGTTCCTCTTCTAAAAGCTTCCTTATCCAATGCAGTATTTTTCCTTACGTAATGGCTCACATCAGCTATGTGAACATATAATATGAAATTATCATCTTTTTTTGAAATACTAATAGCATCATCAAAATCTTTTGCATCAGATCCATCAATTGTCACAGTAAACAAATCTCTAAAATCCATTCTAGATTTCTTTTCTGATTCATCCACCTGTTGTTCTATTTCCCTTGCTTGTTCTTTTACTTTTTTTGGAAATTCATACGGTAATTTAAAAGTCTTTGCTATAGAATAAATGTCAATTCCAGGATCGTCCTTGCCTCCCAAGACTTCAACTATAACTCCTTCTGGATTTTTGTGTTTTTTAGATGGATTTTTGATTAATTTAACTACGACTTTATCGTTGTTTTTTGCTCCATTTTTATTACCAGATTGGACAAAAACATCGAATCCGTATTTTTTATCATCTAAAATTACAAAACCATAACCTTTTGCTTCATCAAAAGTTCCCACAAGTTTTTTTGTTTCTCTAGATAGAATTTGTAAAACTTTTCCTTCAGGACTTCTGTTTGGTTTTTTATCTACAGTTATTGTAACTAAGACTTTATCTTTGTGGATTGCCCCATTTAAATCTTTTTTAGCTATAAATATATCGTCAATGCTTTCATCATCGGGAATAAAATAGCAAAAATCACTTCCAGATCCTTGAATTGTACCTGGATATGCTTTTTGCTCTGTAATTGGAATTATATTAGAATTTTTATCGAGTAAAATTTTCTTATCTTTTTGTAGTTCATTAATAATCTTATGAAAAATTTTCTTATCTTTTTTTTCAATATTTAATCTTGAAGATAATTCATCAAAAGTTAAAGGAATATAATCATTAGAATTTACGATATTAAGTACCTTTTGCTTTATTTTCATTAAATACCTCCTGGTTGTTTCCTATCTATATTATACCCTAAATGATAAAAAACTACCTAATTATTGTATTTAATGCTTATTTCAAAATTTTCCCTTTATCAATAAAAATTAATCTATCAGCTAAAATTTCTGCTTCGTGTCTATTATGAGTAACCATCATAATTGGAACATCCAATGATTTTTTGATTTCTATCAGTTCTTCATAAAATTTATTTTTAAATTTTTCATCAATTGAACTGAAAGGCTCATCCATTAGAAGTAAACGCGGCTTATTCGCTAACGCTCTAACTATTGAAACTTTCTGTTTTTCTCCACCTGATAAAGTATTAGGAAAATTCTCCAAAAGATATTCAATTCCCAGTTTTTCTATAAGAGAATTTGCATAATCTTTATCGGGGTTCATAAAGAAAATATTGTCCTCAACACTCATATTTGGAAATAGTGCGTAATCTTGAAAAACATATCCAATATTTCTTTCCTGTGGTTTCAAATTTATTTTATCTGAAAACAAAATGTTATCATCAAGAACAATATCTCCTTTATCTGGAGTCAACAAACCTGCAATTGAGTTTAAAATAGATGTTTTTCCGCTTCCGGACTCACCCATTATGCACAAAATTTCATTTTCTACTGTAAAATCCACGTTAAGTACAAAATGATTTAATTTTTTTTCAATATTACACTTCAGCATTTCTATTCCTTCTCTTTTCTATCCATCTATTCAAGAAATATATCAATGAAAATGAAAATACTACAACAACAATCATTAAGGTATTAGCCATTGTTTTGTCGCCACGTTCAACCGCGTAGTACATCGCTAATGGAATTGTTTGAGTTTTACTTGGGATATTTCCTGCAACCATCATGGTTGCCCCAAATTCTCCTAAACTTCTAGCAAAAGCAAGTACCAAACCACTAATAATTCCTGTATAAGCTAAAGGAATTGCTATTCTGAAAAATATTTTCCATTCACTAGCCCCCATAGTTCTTGCTGCATTCAAAATTTTCTTGTCTATACTTTGAAATGCAGATTTGCAGTTTTGATACATAAGCGGAAACGATACTATTATAGACGCTATTACACACGCTTTCCATGTAAAAATAATACTCCATCCAAAATTATCATAAAAGAATTTTCCTATTAAACCGTTATTTCCTATTATAAGTAAAAGTATGTACCCTAATATTGATGGTGGTAAAACAAGAGGCAATGTAATTATTGCCTCTAGTATACTACCATTTTTCTTGTTAAATTTTACCATCATCCACGCAATAAATATTGATAGAATGGACGTAATAATAGTTGAAATTATGGATACCTTCAATGAAATAATAATAGGCATCATAATATCATTATTCATGGCTAGATTCAAAACCTGCTTCCTTGAAATATTTTGCTGATAATTCGTTTTGCAAGAATTCATATAATTTATTTTGCATTTCGGTATTCTTAGAGTAAGTTGTTTTAGTTATCGGATAAATAATAGGTTTGTGAGAACTTTCATCAACATTAAAAGCAACTTCAACCTTATCATCAGTTACCGCGTCAGAAGAATAAACGAAACCAACTTCCGCTTCCTTGCTGTCAACAAATCTCAAAGTATCTTTAACATTTTTACCATATACAAATTTTTCTTGAAGCTTGTCCAATAAATTATAATGAGTTAAGCTTTGTTTTGTATATTGTCCAACTGGAACAGTTTCCAATTCAGCTACAGCAATTTTACCTTTGATGTTTTCCAAATCTTCTATTTTAGAAATTGTAACATCAGTTTCTTTGTTTTTTACAATAACTAGCTTATTCTTCAATAAACTTTTTGAATCTTTTACAAGTTCTTTTTCTTCAAGAGCTTTAACTTGTTTTTGTCCTGCTGAAACGAATACATCACAAGGAGCTTTTTGTTCGATTTGTTTTTGTAATTTTCCTGAACTTGCTAAGTTAACATCAACTTTTACATTATTTTCTTTTTCAAATTCAGGAATAATTTTCGCTAATGATTCTTCTAATGAAGCCGCTGCAAATAAGCTTATGTTTTCATTATGTGTCTTTTCTTCTGTTTTCTTTTCTTCTTTTTGTTCAGTATTTTGTTTTTCATTTTTTGCACAACTAGCCAAAATTAAACACCCCACTAACATTAATAATAAGTACTTTTTCTTCATTTCATTATCCTCCTTAGCACATAACGCTATTTATTAAAAAAGCCTATCAAAAGGCTTTTTTCTTAATTAAAAATTAACTGATGCAATGTATTTGCAATTGTCTTTATCGTTTAATTCTTCTTTAACAGTCCAATTAGCATCAATATTATTATAATTAGCTAATTCTGTATAATAGTACATTACGATTCCTGCATCTATTAAGTTTTCTATTCCTTTGTAATCCTTGATATACAAATCAAAATCGTCATCATTTAATACAAATCTCCATGGTTGTTCGTTTTTAGTTGAAGGAGCAAATCTCAAATAACTAAATAACTCATCCAAACCATAATTTTGTAATTTATCTATATTGATTGGAGTAGAAAGTGATTTGTCACAAACAAATTCTTCAACACCAATTCTTGAGCTAAATTTCTTCTTACCAAATCCAAATTCATTTGGAGCATATCCCATAGCAAGTAAGAAATCTACATTAGAATTATCTCCAAAAGCTGATTTTTTGGATTCTTCTGAAGCATTAGATATAGTCACCCAGCAGCTTCCTATATTTAATGCATCTAATTTAGTGATTAAATTTTCAAAATAAAATGCACCAAATATCATTGATAATTCGTTATTCTTGTCAGCTTCCATTGCGATATAATGGTTAGCTTTAATCATAGTTCCTTCGTATCCACCTTCTCCATCAAGAGCATTGTAAACCACAGAACCATCTTTGTATAATTTAAAATTAACGTCGTATTTCTTTGCTAAATTGTTTATTTCAAAAATAATAGATTCAACTTTTTTTAAATCTGAATCACTAAGATTTTTTGATTTAAAATCTCTTACTGATTTTCTATTTTCTAAAAATTCATTCATTGACATTTTTCTTACCCCTTATAATAAATCTTATAATTAAATAATACTACAAATTGCGAATAATCACAAACATTTTGATATAATAATTAAAGGTGATAATATGAAATTTACTGAAAATCAGCAAAAAGCAATCTCTCATTTTGAATCCCCTGCATTAGTATTGGCAGTTCCAGGAGCCGGTAAAACCACCGTACTTCTTAATAGAATAAAATACTTGGAAAAAGTTCACAATATTGATCCAAAAAGTATTTTATCTATAACATTTAGCAAATCTCAAGCAGTAGATATGAAAGAAAGATTTTCTGAAAAATTCCCAGAAACGGAATCTGCTTATTTTTCCACAATTCATTCTTTTTGCTATTATATTATTAAACTACATTATAAAATGAATAATAGAATATTTAAAATTCTTGAATCAAATAATGATATCAATAAATATCTTGTTATTAGAAATATAATAAGAAAAATCAATAAAACTAACTCTAAGGATGAGGACGTTGAAAAATTCTTGCAATACTATGGCTATTGTAAAAATATGATGATAGTCAAAGATTTTCCAAAATTTGATATTGAAAATTTTGAACAAATATACCTAGAGTATGAAAACTTTAAGAAAAATAATTTTTATATTGATTTTGATGATATGCTTACTAAATCATTTGAGATACTCAACGAAGATGATTATATACTCAAAAGAATTAAACGTAAGTACAAATTTTTTCAAGTAGACGAAGGACAAGATACTTCAAAAATTCAATTTGAATTAATCAAAAAAATCGCCTACCCTGAAAATAATTTGTTTATTGTAGCAGATGACGACCAGTCAATTTATTCTTTTAGAGGCGCAGATCCTAGCTATTTATTAGATTTTAATAAGATTTTCCCAGATGCTAGTATTTATTATATCGACCAAAATTTCAGATGTACGGACAAAATAGTTAACGCTAGTAACTTGTTTATTAAACAAAATAAAAATCGATACAATAAAGATGTTACATCCACAAAATCATCAGATAAGAAAATAATAATAAAATTTCCTCAAAACTTTATGTCGATGTTTGCTTATCTAAAAAATAATATAAATCCTGATAAAAAGACTGCTATATTGTACAGAAAGAATATTTCGTCTATAGCTCTAACGAAGTATTTACACGATCAAGATATTAATTTTCACTCTAGATATCAAAAAGATGATTTTTACAATCATTTTGTACTCAATGATATTTTAAAAATGATTGCTTTTTCCGAAAACAAAACATCTGTCGGACTTTTTAGAGATATTTATTACAAACTAAACAGCTACATTAAAAAAACATCCATAAATCAACTTGAAACTTACGATGAATCAATGCCTGTTTTGGATCGTCTTTTGGATGATTCAACTCTAAGTAGGTATTATGTAGACAGATTTATGGACTTAAAATCATTTTTTTCAGGAATAAAAAGAGCAAAAGGTTCCAAGAAAATTGATATCATAATGAATGATATTGATTACAAAACATATATTGAGGACAGTGTTCTACTCCAAAACCAAAAGATATCATTAGACCTTTTGACTGAAATATATAAATATTTGTTTAAAGATTGTGAGTGCTACGAAGATTTTATCAATGAAATTGAAAATTTGAAGAAAATCCAAAAGGATTCTATAAAACAAACTAGTAATCTAAATTTATTAACTGTACATTCTGCAAAAGGTTTGGAATTTGATGAAGTTTTCATTATTGATTTGATAGATGGTGAGTTTCCTACAAATATTGACTCCAACAACAAGAATTACGAAAATATATTTGAAGAAGAAATACGAATGTTTTATGTAGCAATGACTAGAGCTAAAGATAAATTAACCCTGTTATCTCCAAAAACTAGAAATTCCATTGAAGTTGATTCATCACAATTTTTAAAAGATATCATAGAAATTGAAAATAATTAAAAAAACTAGCTGTAATTTTACAGCTAGTTTTGCTATTTATAAGTTACCTACTAGGTCAATTCCTGGTTTTAAAGTGTCTTGGCCAGGTGCCCAGTTTGCTGGACAAACTTGATCACCGTATTTGTCTACATATTGTGCAGCTTGTAATTTTCTTAATAATTCGTGTGCGTTTCTACCAATTCCATCAGCAGATACTTCGTATAATACAACGTCTAAATCAGGATTGATCAAGAAAGCTCCTCTTTGACTTTGACCGTCAGCTTCTTTTAAAACGCCAAATTGTTTTGATAAAACAAATGCTCTATCTGATAACATTGGATATTCGATTTTTTTAATCTTTTCAGATTTATCATGCCATGCTTTGTGAACAAATTCTGAATCTGTAGAGATAGAATAAATTTCACAGTTTAATTCTTTAAATTCTGAGTATAGGTTTTGTAAGTCTTCTAATTCAGTAGGACATACAAATGTAAAATCTCCTGGATAGAAGAACAATAATGACCAGTGACCTTTTAAATCTTCACTAGAAACTTCTGTAAGTTCTTCATTGTGATAAGCAGGAACTTTAAATTCTTCAACGTGTTTTTTAATTAATGACATAAATAATCATCCTTTCCTATTTAATTTACAATTTAATTATACCATATTTTGTAATGATTACAAGTTGCATAGAAATTATTTCTTATATTTCACCATATGAAAAAAGAGGCTCGAAAGCCTCTGAATTTGTTATTTATTTGAATCAAAAGAATCTGCAATTGATTTTATAATTGAGGAGAAAAAGTTAATTATTTTATCAATAATACCTGCGTCTTCTGCTTTTTTATAAATATCCTTAGCTCCTTCTATAACTTTACCAGAAATATTAGACAATTCATCCTTAATATCTTTTGAATCAATAGATTTCACATTAGAATATTTTTCGAAAAAATTAACCAATTCTTGCTTTTGATCCTCTGTGATTACATTTTCGAGATTATTCTCTTTGATTGCGTCGTTGACAATTTTTTTAATTTCTTCAAGAGTTGGTGCTTGACCATTATTGTTGATATTTATATTCGCAATATTATCTTTAATTACGACAATGACATCATTTAATTTGTCTCTATTAAAGTCGCCTTTATCTTTGTTTTCTTTGTTAATATCACTAACAACTTCTAGTTCTTCTTGGGCAACTTTTATTCTGTCACTGTCAAGCTTTTCACCATTTGACTCAAAAGCTTTGAATACACCAGTCAACGCTGATTCTCCAGTTACTGGTCTCACTGCAGCCACCATTATTGTGCAGTCTTTTACACCTGCTGTAATTGCAGCATTTTCATATTGTTTTTCGGTAATTAATGTAATATTTTTTGGTGTTGTTATATTGACTTTTATCCCTTTGTTCTTATTTTCTTTTTTCACCAAAACGCTTGAAATCATACTTCCTGGATTTGAATCATCTCCTCCGATGTATTTCAATAAATCATTATAAGTTACCATAACCGACTTAATATTACTGTCATCCTCAATATTTAAAAGTCCTTTTGTTTTTCTAATTTGAGATTTATCTAAGCTTTCACCATACACAAAAGTTGGCTTACCCCACTTTTCATCAACAACCTTGGTGTCTATTTCACCAGCAAAGCTGATAGTTGATGAGAGTGAAATTAAAATAGCTAATAAAAAAACTGTAATTTTTTTCATAGATTATTATCCTCCGTTCACATTGATTATAGCACAAAATCAAGCGTTCAAAGTCTACAAAATTATTAAGAAAAACTAAACAAAATAAGCCAAATCTCAAAGACTAATAAATTAATTTCAAATTTTTACAAAAATTCCTTTACATTGTTTTTACTTTATGCTATACTTATAAAGTCAGCCGGAGTGATGGAATTGGCAGACGTACTGGACTCAAAATCCAGCGGTGGCAACACCGTGCGGGTTCAAGTCCCGCCTCCGGCACCATATACAAGATAGCTTTAAAAGCTATCTTTTTTTCTTGCAAATTTTAAAACCCAGGTAAAAATCTTTACCTGGGTTATTTTCATTTCTGGTATTAAGTAATAGTTAAAATTTCTTAGAGAAATCAAAACATAAAAATTAAAATCATACCAATAAAAATTGTTACGTTTATTGTTACGTTTTATCATTAAATTTGGTATCAATTAAAATAAATACGCAAACAAAAACGACTCAATTCCAATGATTTAATCATTTGAATTGAGTCGACATAATTTGGTGCAGGAAAGAGGACTTGAACCCCCACGTCAAAGACACTAGATCCTAAGTCTAGCGCGTCTGCCAATTCCGCCATTCCTGCTTATGGGGTGGATGAAGAGATTCGAACTCTCGATCTTCAGTGCCACAAACTGACGCCCTAACCAACTAGGCTACATCCACCATAGCCTCAATTGACTACTTTATAAGTGTACCATAATAAAATATGATTGTCAAGCATTTGTAAAATTTATTTCAAGTGAACTTGACTTTATTATTATAGCATCGTGTTTTTGATTTTGCAAGTATTATTTTGAAGATTTTGAAAATCCCTCATCTTGTGCTTCTTTTTCTGTTACAAAATATTTCTCACCTTTTTTGAAATTAATTTTTACATCTTCATAGCTTTCTTGATTAGGCATGTGGTATATTTTCAATCCTTTACTGTTAATATTTCCTTTTATCATTCCCCTACCTTTAGAATCGGTATATTTTACATATAAATTTGGATCATTTATATAAAAATCTTTCCAGAAGCCTTTTTTATTATCCTTTGCGTATTGTTCGGCTTTTTTTAATCGTTCAGAGTATTTTTGATTGGTTGTCTTAGTGTATAATTTTGCCATTCCTTCTTTTAGTAATTTTTCATTAATAAATTCATCATCTAAGAACACATAGCCTAGTTTTCTTTCATATACATCCTCTTTTTCATCGTCAAATTCTACTCTGACTTTTTTCTTTTCTAGCAAATTTTTAGTGTATTCACTTGCAATTTTGCCTTCTTTGACATTTCGACTTTTATCTTCTGCCACGCTTTCTGGTGTATCAATTCCTATGAGTCTTACTCTCGTTTTTTGTCCATCTATATTTAATATTACAGTGTCTCCATCTACAACTCTGACTACTTCATACAAATTATTTTGATTTTCTGTTTGAATGATTTTGTCACAGCTTGTTAATGATATTAGTATTATTAATCCCAGTAAAAATTTCTTCATGTTTTTCTCTCACTTTTTATTATTTATAGCTTGATAAAATCTTTTCAGCTATTAGTATCATGTGATTATTGACTTTTTCTCCCCAATTTTTATCACTTGCATAATTTTTGTTCATAGCATAAGAATTATAACCTTTAAAATACTTTCCATTATCGCTAAGATACAATATTTTGATTTTTTTGCCAATATCTTGAATTCCTTCATCAAGTGAATCATATTGACTTGCTCCGTTGTAAGGATCAGAGTCAACAGCATTGAATCCAAACAAATTATTTTTGTCCTTTGCTATTCTACTTTGTCCAAAATCAGATTCATGATTTGCTATAGCTAATAAATACAAGGCGTTCACACCGTATTTCTTTTCTACTTTAATGAATGAATGTGCGTTGCCTTTTAAATCAGTACCTTCTAATGCAACCTCTAGCATTCGTTCAGATATTTGAGATTTGTGGGTTGGATAAAACATATTTTCTTCTGAAATTTTTAAAGCACCTACTCTCTTAAATTCATCCAAATCTTTTTCTAATTTATTTAATGTTTTCAACTCATTATCTTCTAATTCACTTTTTTGATAAGTGATTTTTTTTGAAAAAGAAAAGTAATTTTCAGAATAATTTATTATTAAACAGGCACAAAAAACTATCATAAGCAAGAATATTCCAACTCTTTTTTTCATTAATTTCTTGTTTTTCATTCTGCCTCCTAGAATATGACTAGTATTTTATCATAATTTTTACAAATTTCCTATTGATTTTCATTATTGTAATAATCTTGAATTATTGCACTCTTAAGCTTATAATAAATGTATATGCTGTTGTGGCTCAGTTGGTAGAGCAATTGATTCGTAATCAATAGGTCGGAGGTTCGATCCCTCTCAACAGCACCAATAAAAAAACAATACTTATCTGGAGGTAAGAATGTCTATAAAAATAATCACGGATTCTGCTTGTCAAATAACAGATTCTAATAAAAATGAAAATTTAATAATACTGAATATGCCAGTTATTAGCTCTGATAAAGAATACATAGAAGGTCAAACCATTAATTCTTCAGATATGTTTTCTAGAATGAAAGATGGAGAAGTTTTCAAAACTAGCCAAGTTCCATATAAGACCTACTATGAATCATTTAAGAATGAATTGGAAGCTGGAAATGACGTAATCTGTATTACATTATCTAGTGGACTTACTAGCACATTTCAAACTGCTACAATGGCAATGAATGCATTATTAGAAGAAAACAAAGATTATAAAATAATAGTTAAGGATTCACTTTGTGCCTGTTCAGGAGAAACTTCCGTTATCAACAAAGCACTCAAACTTGTAGAATTAAATTATTCATTTGAAGAATTAAACAAAAAATTAGATGAAATAATCTGCGCACAAGAGCATATTTTTACAGTTACTAACTTAGAGTATTTGTACAGAGGTGGAAGATTATCTAAGACTCAAAAAGTTATGGGATCATTGTTGAATATAAGACCTGTAATGAGTGTGGATAAAAATGATGGTAGCTTGTATGTTGTAGAAAAAGCGCGTGGCGAAAAACAAACTTTTATTAAAATGAAGAATTTAATGATTGAAAAATGCAATAACAATGTGAATTTAAATCAAACACTTTATGTTTGTTACGGCGAAGATGAAGATGAAGCAGATCTCCTTATTGAAAAAATTAAAGAAGATTTTGATTTCAAGAAAATTGTTAAATGTCCTTTAGGGTGTGTAATAGGTGCTCACACTGGACCAAATATGTTAAGTATATATTTCAGTAATAATGATTTGGGAGAAGAGCTATCTGAAGTATAAAAATAAACCTTCTAAGTTATAACTTAGAAGGTATTTTTGTGTAATCTAGGTTTGTTTTTTTTATAGCTGTAATAAAATCCTGTTTCAAATTCCCGATCACATTGATATTTTCGTGAGTTTGAGGATGAATAAATTGAAGATTATATGCGTGAAGGACTTGACTGTCAAAAAGTATTTTTTCTTTTTTCAATCCATATAATTTGTCACCTAAAATCGGATGATGAATATAATTCATATGAACCCTAATTTGGTGAGTTCTGCCCGTTTTGATTTGGACTTTTACAAGGGAATAATCATCATTATAATCAAGTCTTTCGTAATTAGATATAGATAATTTTCCTTCGTCGGAAATCATCATCTTCTTTCTATCTTTTGGATTTCTAGTCATATATTCTTCAATTGTTCCACATTCATCGATTTTTCCATGAACAATACACAAATATGTTTTTGTAATTTCATGATTTTTGATAATCTCCTTTAATTTTAAATGCGTATTGTTGTCTTTTGCAATTATTATGAGTCCTGTAGTATCTTTGTCTAATCTGTGAACAATTCCCCTTCTGTAATCTCCATCAACATCACTCAAATTTTCAAAATTAGACATCAAATAATTCACTAAAGTATCAGAATATATAGTTTCTGTAGGATGAACTATTACATTTTTATCTTTATTTATAATCGCAAGATAATCGTCTTCATACACGATATCCAAATCATGTTGCTGTGGTTTTATAGTTTTGTCTGGCTTTTCATAGTCAAATTTAATCTTATCGTTCAAATTTAACTTGTAGTTTTTTTTCTGAGTTTTTTCGTTTACTAGCACTTTTTTTTCATCGATAAGTTTTTGAATTTCACTTCTGGATAACTCAACTTCATTAGCCAAAAAAACATCCAATCTTGTGTTTTGATTAGAATCGTCAATTAAAAATTCGTACATCATATGTTTTCTATCTTCCAATCAATAGGTTCAAGTCCGTTATCCTTTAGATAATCGTTAGTTTTAATAAAATGATTGCAACCAAAAAATCCCCTATTCGCCGAAAACGGAGAAGGATGTGGTGATTCTAATATAAGAGCATTCTTGCTTTTAATTAAATCTTTTTTCATTCTAGCGTTGTTTCCCCACAATATAAATACTATCGGTCTATCAGAATTCCCTAATAATTCTATTATTTTATCCGTTAAAATTTGCCAACCAATTTTCGAATGAGAATTAGGTTTATTTTCAATTACAGTAAGAGAAGTATTTAATAGTAAAACTCCTTGCTTTGCCCATTTCATCAAATATCCATTGTTTGGAATTGGATAACCAAATTCATTTTGCAATTCCTTGTAAATATTGATCAATGAAGGAGGTGTTTTAACATTTGGCTTTACGGAAAAACTAAGTCCATGAGCTTGATTTGGATTGTGATATGGGTCTTGGCCCAAAATCACAACCTTGCAATCTTCAAATGGAACTAATTTCAACGCTTCAAAAATATAATTCATATCAGGATATACTCTATAATTTTGATAATCGTGAATTAAAACTTCCCTAATTTTTTTATAATAATCCTTGTCCCATTCATCTTTTAGTAATTCATCCCATCTATTTCCTATATTAACACTCATTATTTCTGTCCTTTTAAGCTAAATATTACAAGTAATATACACGATACAACAACAGCTATATCTGCCACATTAAACACTGGAAAATCGTAATTAAAAGGTAATCTTACAGAAATAAAATCGATGACATAACCTCTGAAAATTCTGTCGATAAGATTGCCCAATGCTCCACCAAGAAGTAGCCCATATATTACTTTTTCAAAACTAACTAAACTCTTGTAATTCTTAAAAATATACACAATTACAAATCCAATTATTAGTAATGTTATTATCATTAAAATAATTTTCTTATTTTCAAGAATTCCAAATGCCGCTCCTCTATTCTCAAGGTAAGTAAGCTTCAAAAATTTATCAAAAATGATAATATCTCCTTCTTTTAGAGAAATTGCCATGTATTTTGTTAAATGATCCAAGCCAATTACCAAAATCATAATTAAAATAGTAACCATTTTTACTCCTAAATGTATTTAATATATTTTATTCTCAATTTGTCTTTTTTTGTGCTTCCCAAATATTCTAAAAGCCTGTATCGACCATATCCTCTTATTGAAACAAGAGAATTTTCTTCAACTGATTTGCTTGTATTGGATATTACTTCATAATTAAGCTTAATTTTCTTGTTTTTTATCATTATCTGAGCATCTTTCCTGGAAATATTTGCCATCTCAGAAACCAAGCAATCCAATCTCTCTGAGTTAATAATTCCTGTAAATGATTTAAACATTTCTTCATCTTTTTCTATATTCTCTTCAATAATTGATGTCGAAATATTGAACTTTTTTATCTTCGTCAAATTCAAATTCAAAAATTTAATCATCGTATTTGTAGCGCAAAGATAAAATCTTTTATTATGAGTAAAAATATCTCCAATTTTTTCACGATTAATTCCTAAATTCAATACAGCACCTAAAATATCTCTGTGGGTTATTTCCTGATCAGTCTGTATTTCCAAAAGACCAATGTAATCGAACATATTGATATATTCTTCTGAATAACAATACCTATCCCACATTATAATAATCTTATTTTCACAATTTACAGGACAATTTGTAACCATATATCCTACATCAGTCTCTGCGTTCAATATTGATGTAGCATACTCTATTTCTTTTGGATTCATAAAATCAGTTGCATAAATAGTTTTTGTCCTTTTAACTGAAATAAGACTATCAATAAATCTATCGATAGTCTTTTTAATTTCTATATCTTGAATGTAATTTAATTCATAACTCATTTTAAACCAATCCTACTATTAACGATCCAATAATTTGAAGAAATATCAATGTTACTAATGGAGACCAGTCTATAATGCCTCTATCAAGTCCAAACATACCCAGCAAAATTTTTGCAGGATACATTATATAATCAGTAATCAAATAAATCGAGTCGACCAAAGCATTATCCCTTGATATATGAACAAAAGACAATATAACTCTAATAAATATCGACCATTCTATTAGCTTCAAAATGGTTAAGAAAAAATTAACAATACTAAATCCATTTATCATAATTGGAAAAATCCATTATTTTTTGTGATTTGATCCTTAATCTTGCCGTCTATTTCTACCCCTTTTGGTACCAAAACAAAAATATCTTTAGTTACTTTTTGCATTTTACCATCAAGTGAATAAATAGCACCACTAACAAAGTCAAAAATTCTTTGCTTTACGTCTTTTTCAAGCATTTCAATATTTAATACAGCAACTTCGTTTTTTAATATAACATCAATAACTTTTGGTGCATCATCAAAACTGATTGGTTCGTGAATATTAATCTTAACTCTATTTAAAGGCTTTGATTCAACAGGTTTAGTTGTAGAATTATTCATGCTTACTATATTGTTTTTTGGTTCGTAATTTTGTTTTGTTTCATAATCGTTTGATTCAGTTTCAACATGATCTGAGTCATCATAGTAGTATTCATCATCGTAATATTCGTCGTAATCGTCTTCTACCCCTACTAATTTTTTAAATGAATTCATAAATGACATAATGTCCTCCTAATTGTAATTTCTTTTACCAAAAATAAAGCTTCCAACTCTTACCATATTGGATCCTTCTTCAAGCGCCACTTTGTAGTCGTGGCTCATTCCCATTGATAAGTATTTCATTTCTATATTTTTGTATTCTGTATTTTTTATTTTATCATAAATTTCTCTCATTTTCTTGAAAACCCATCTAATTTCTTCTGGATCTTCTGCAAATGGAGCAATGCTCATCAATCCTTTTACTTTTACAAACTCTGTTTTTTCTATTTCTTCAATAAAAGAATCCAAATCATCAAGATATAAACCAGATTTTTGCTCTTCTTCTGCAACATTTAATTGAATCAAACAATCTTGTGGTTTATTAATTGCACTAGCTCTTTTTTCTATTTCTTTTAAAACACTCATTCTATCTAATGAATGAATCAAACAAGCTTTTCCTACAACATCTTTTACTTTATTAGATTGCAAATGACCAATCATATGATAATTAACACAATCTTTTAATTCATCATATTTCCAGCTCATTTCTTGAGGCTTGTTTTCACCAATATCAGTTACTCCACAATCAATAGCTTCTTTAATTCTGTCAATGTCCACAGTTTTTGTAACAGCAATAAGATGTGGTGTTTCTCCATGCGAAGCAAATTTTTTCAAATTTTCATTAACTTCATTTAGATTGTCTTTTATACTCATTATTTTAAAAGTTCCCCCTCTTTAACAAACTTTGGATTTTTGACAATATAATCGTATAGCTCCAAAGTTTTTACTTTTCTGTTATTAACATCAATCTGTCCATCAGTGCCCGTTGAAACGTAGGCAAATTTATCGTCAGTTTTTAAAACTTTTACCGCTACAAATTTGATAATTCCTGTTTCTTTTTTAATGTAAACGCCTTGTGTAGAATCTTTCGTAATAATTGATTTTCTAGGTATTTTGAATACTTTTGTTTTTTTATCAATCACAGTTATAGGCACAAATCTTTTATTCATTAAATCATTAATACCATCATTCATATCGCATACTATTGTAATGATATTCCCATTTACTTTTATATCTTTTATGTGCGCTGAATAATCGTTTTTGTCAACATTGATTTCAATTTCGTCGTTATTTTTCAAATTTCTATTCAACTTAGAACTTTCCACATCAAATACCAACGATAAATTCATACTATCAACAACTGATAAGCCTTTAGTAGAATAATTGTCATCAATATCTCTTAAATAAAAATCACTACCTAGAATGCTTGAAGAGTTATATCCTAAAAAATTTTCATAGTTATCAATATTGTTTTTTAACACTCCACTAACTGTGGTCTTAACTGTAGATGAATTTGAGTTTAAAACTTGTTTCAATATCTCTAATTCTTTTTTAGAATGAAAATACTCTTCTTCTGTGATATTCTTTTTCTTATCATATTCAGACAAAAACTTATCATCAAAGTTTCTATTTCTTATAGAATTTGATAATGTTTTAATATCAGTATCTTTTATCTCAAATTTACTTGTAGTCTTATCGCTGTGATTTATTTCCAAATCGTTCAATTTGTCATCTATATATTTCGTACTCATTTGTAAGTTGATGTCTTTCGGTACGTTTATTACATTAGATCCCACAGGATATTTGATATTTTCAGCTGCTTTCGTATCCACATCATTTAAATAAATGTACTCATCTTTTAGAACAAGAGCATTTACATTTATTTCGTTTTTTATTTTGGAAATGTCGTTCACAAGATATAGGTTTCGTTTGAATAAAAAACCTAATAAATTGTGAACAATAAATACTAATAGTAAAACAGAAATAATTATTATAAAAATTTCTTTTTTGTTAAGTTTTTTCGTTTTCATAATCTGATTATATCATAGTATAATTTACATTCCAAAATTAATTATCGCTCTTTTTTCTCATCATCGAATTAGGTTGAAGTTTTTGATCAATCTTAATTTTAAAAATTTGTTGAGCCTTATTTGCCACTTCAATTTCATTCATTTTTTCGTCATACATTTTTTCAATCTTTGTTGTAATAAATCCATCTTCTGGGCCAAAGATTTCTACTTCGTCTCCTTCGAAAACTCTATTTCTTTGTTCAAAAGTAGCAATTTTACTTTCTTCATCATAATCTAATAATAACCCTACAAAATCATATTTTCTAATATAAGAAGATGATTCGTACAATTGGTCATTTTCATCAGGTTTTTTTTCAAAAAATCCTGTAGTAAAATCTCTATAAGAAACTTTTTTAATTTCTTCTAAAAGTCTCTTCGCTGTTTGTTCATCAAATTCATTATTATAGTACTTGTCGATGGCGATTCTATAGCTTCTAACTACCGTAGCTACATAATATTGACTCTTTACTCTACCTTCTATTTTCAAACTATCAATTCCTGCTGCGATTAATTTATCTAAGTGTTCAATCATACACAAATCTTTTGAATTGAAAATAAAAGTTCCTTTTTCGTCTTCTTCGATCGGAAAATATTCTCCAGGTCTTTTTTCTTCAACAAGTCTGTACTTCCATCTACAAGCTTGTGCGCAGTCTCCTCTGTTTGCATCTCTTCCTGTCATGTAGTTACTCAATAAACATCTTCCTGAATAAGACATACACATAGCTCCATGTACAAAACATTCTAATTCAGAATCAGGAATGTTTTTCTTGATGTCTTGAATTTCTTTCAAAGATAATTCACGAGCTAACACAATTCTTTTGATTCCTTGATCCATCCAATATTTTACTGTTCTAAAATTTGTCACAGATGCTTGTGTTGACATGTGAACTTCAATATCTTGATTAATACTTCTAATAATAGAATAAATTCCAGGATCAGAAACAATCAAAGCATCTACATTTATATCGATCAGGCTTTGAATATATTCTTCAATTCCTTCCAAATCATCATTGTGGGCTAATATATTCATTGTTATATATATTTTCTTGCCCCTGCTATGAGCGTATTCCACTGCTTCTTTCATATCATCTAATGTGAAATTCTTAGATGCAGTTCTCAAACCATAGTCAGGACCTGCCATATACACTGCATCTGCGCCATAATCAATGGCTGTTTTTAATTTATCTAAATCACCTGCCGGTGCTAATAATTCAACTTTTTTCATTTAATCTCCTCAAAAATAGTCGGAAATCATAGACTCCCGACTAATGCTATTTTAATTTAGTTATGCTCATTCCATCATCAATTGGAATTATAGTTGTATCATATTTTGAACTATCAGAAATAATTTCCAAAAATTCTCTTAATCTCTTAACGATTGTTATCTTTCTGTGTCTGTGTTCATAAAATTCTTTCTCGCATACCATCCCTCTGAACAAAACATTGTCGCATACAATAACAGAATTCTTGTTAGATAATCGAACAGCTTCTTCGAAATATTTTATATATTGTCCTTTAGCAGCATCGATAAATATCAGATCAAATTTTGTATCCATATTTTTCATAACTTCATATCCGTCGCCAAATATCAATTCAATATCATCATAGCCGTACTTTTTGAAGTTTTCCCTGGCAAAATTTGCATTTTTTTCGTAATTTTCAACTGTAGTAATCTTTGCACCAGGACAAGTTTTTTTCATAATAATCGAGCTGTAACCAATAGCTGTCCCTATTTCTAGAATAGTTTTTGGTTGTTCCATCAGCAAAATCATCTTTAATAATTGTCTAACTTCTGCTTCAACTATTGGGATATGATTATTCTTAGCAAATTCTTCTAGCTCTAAAATAGTTTCATCGTCACTTTTTGATAATTGTCTTAAATAATCTTGTAGTTGTTCATTTACAATACTATTCATCTTCTAATTTAATGCCACCTTCTAATGCATCATAAACATCTTTCAAAATCATAGAAAATCTTGCATCTGCTTGTAAATAAGCTGCTATTTCGTGATTTGTCATTATAATATTTTGTAAGTTTTGAAGTTTTTGTACATCTTCAGGATCTTCTTTTCCTGTTTGTTGAATTTTTAATTGATATTCAAACAAATGCTTTTTAAAATCATCTATCATATTTTTGTTAGTTTCATTCTTTTTATAAACTTCTTTGTGAAGTTTTTTAAGTTCTTGAAACTCTGGAGAATTGTTCAGCATTTGTGCCAATTCTTCAGCTTTTTTCTTATATTCCATATTATACCTCCATTATTACTGGCAATATCATTGGATTTCTCTTAATTTCTTGATATAAGAATTTCTTTAATGTTTCTCTTATATTGTGTTTAAGAGTAGACCAATCATAAATATTTTTTGTATAACATTCATCTAAAACTTTTTGTACAACAGATTTGCAATCTTCCATTAAATCATTATTTTCTTTTACATATACAAATCCTCTTGAAATGATGTCAGGCCCAGCTATCACTTCTTTATTTCTAGCATCTAAAGTAATTACGACAACTATTAGACCATCTTCTGATAAGTGTCTTCTGTCTCGTAATACCACATTTCCGACATCACCTACTCCAAGTCCATCTACTAAAATATTACTTGCAAATTTAGTGTCTACAAGGTTAATGCTTTTTCTAGTAAATTCTATTGTATTACCATTATCAGCGATAACTATATCTTTTTCTTTCATTCCAAGATCAAGCGCTAAGTTCGCATGACACTTCAGATGTCTCATTTCACCGTGAAGTGGAACAAAAAATTTAGGTCTAACTAATGAATGCATCAATTTCAATTCTTCTTGACAAGCGTGTCCACTTACATGGACATCTGCCAACGAAGAATAAATAACCTTAACACCCATTTCCATTAATTTATTGATAACTGAACTAACTTGGTTATCATTTCCTGGAATTGGTGTTGCAGATAAAATAACTGTATCTGTAGGGTCCAAGTGAACTTTTCTATGAGTTCCATTAGCCATTCTTGTCATTGCGCTCATTGGCTCTCCTTGAGAACCTGTTGTTAGAAGAACTATTTCGTTTGGACGGTATCTGTTGATATCATTAATATCAATAATAGTTTTTTCATTAACTTTAATGTATCCCAATTCACGCGCAACATTAACAGTGTTAATCATTGATCTACCCGAAAGCGCCACCCTCTTATTGAAATGTTCAGCCGCTGAAATAACTTGTTGAATTCTGTGGACATTAGACGCGAATGTAGCTACAATTATTCTAGCAGGTGCATCATCAAATAAATTTATAAATGTTTTTCCAACGCTTTTTTCGCTTAAAGTATAACCTTGCCTTTCAACATTTGTACTATCAGCAAAAAGTGCAAGGACACCTTTATTTCCTATGGCAGCTATTCTTCCAAAATCCATTCTATTGTTATCAATTGGAGTGTAGTCAATTTTGAAATCACCGGTAAAGAACAAAACTCCCACAGGAGTTGTTATTGATAAACTTGCAGCATCAGGAATTGAGTGACATACTTTTACAAATTCTACGCTAAACGCCCCAAGTTTTATTGATTTTTTGTAATCAACTGTATGAAGTGACTTCAAGCTTAACTTGTGCTCCAATATTTTATTTTCTAAAAGTCCCATTGTAAGTTTTGTACCATACACAGGAACATCTAGTTTTTTTAATACATAAGGAATTGCCCCGATATGATCTTCGTGTCCGTGAGTAATTACAATGCCTCTAATTTTTTCCTTATTTTTTTCTAGATAAGAAATATCTGGGATTACTATATCAACTCCCAACATTTCTTCATCTGGAAATGTCATTCCACAATCCACAACAATAATATCATCTTTGTATTCAATTACTGTCATGTTCTTTCCGATTTCGTTAAGTCCTCCTAGTGGAATAACTTTTAATTTATCAATATTCTTTTTTGCCATTTATTTCTCCTCATTTTTCATTTTTTCTTGGCAATCAGAACATATTCCATAAAACTTTAAATCGTGATTTTGGATATCGAAGTTGTAATCCTTGCTGATTTGTTTTTCGATATCTTCCAATAAATCGTATTTTACTTCATCAACTTTTCCACAATTTGTACATATTATATGGTGATGATGATGGTCTTCATCCTCATCAACCAATTCATATCTGTATCTTTTATCATCAAAATCTAACTTGTAAACCAAGTTTAGTTCTTCAAAAATTAATAAAGTTCTATAAACCGTAGCTATACCAATTTCCGGATCTTTTTTGCTTACTATTTCGTTCAATTCTTCCGGAGATAAGTGTGAATCCATATTTTCTAACAATGCTTCAAAAATTACTTCTCTTTGCTTAGTAACTTTGTATCCGGCATTGATTAGCCTAGTTTTCAATGTTTCTATGTTCATTATTGCTCCTTTTGTGAATTCATTAAATCTTCGTATATTTCGATAGCATCGTTTAATTCTTGCTCGTTTTCTAATCCAATAAATTCAACTTGTTCATCATTTTCAATATATTTCAAAATAACATTCTCACCATTTGATACATCTTCTAATACGCAATAATTATCATCGTCCATACCAAATGTATTGATTATTTTAAATTCTTTTTCATTGTTTTTTTCATCGTATAATTTTATAGTTTCCATAATTATCTTCCCATATCCAAATAAGTTTGCAGAATATAAGTAGCTGCAACACTATCAATTACATCTTTCCTTTTTTTTCTTGATACATTTTGTTCTATCAATACTCTTGTAGCACTGACAGTTGTTAGTCTCTCGTCAACATATTCAATGTCCAAATCAGTGTGTTTTCTTAGTTCTTTTACAAATGTTTTAACTTTTTTAGCTTGAGGGCCAATAGTATTATTCATGTTTTTAGGTAGACCTACTATAATTTTACTGACTTCTTTTTCTTTGATTATATCATTTATGATTTCTATGTCTTCAATCTTACTTTTTCTCTTGATAGTCATCAAAGATTGGGCAGTCAATAAAAATGGATCACTTATCGCGACACCAATAGTTCTATCTCCCACATCAAGTCCAATATATCTTTCCATAATTACTTACATATTTTGAGAGCTGTTACAAGTAACAGCTCTACATTATCCTCTATTTATCTATTTCGTTCAAATAAACTTCTAACATTTCTCCCAATAAATCATCTCGATCTATTTGTCTAATCAAATTTCTCGCATTATTAAAGCTTGTAATGTAAGTAGGATCTCCTGATAATATATATCCAATAATTTGATTTTTAGGATCATACCCTTTTTCTTCTAAAGCTAGGTAAACTTTCTTCAAAGTTTCCTTTATTGATTTCTGTTCAAGTTTTGATGCTTCAAATCTAACCGTATGGTTTAAATCCTTACCTTCCATTTTTTGCCTCCTTTAAGCATTAATTTTTGATTTTACTGTTTCAATTCCCTTTTGTAGTGCTTCATCAACTTTGGAACTATCTTTTGCACCAGCTTGTGCAAAATCTTTACGTCCTCCGCCATTACCACCGCATACTTTGGCAACTTCTCTAACAATATCTCCGGCAAATACACCTTTCTTAACTGCTGAGTCCGTAACTAAAGTTATAAATGATACTTTTGATTCATCCGAATTAGCTAGTATTACAACCCCATCTTCTAATTTTGATTTAATATTTTCTCCAAAATCTCTAAAAGAATTATTGTCCAAACCACTTAACGCAAATACACAAACTTTTGTGCCGTCAATGTCTACAGCATCTTCAATAACTGAATCAATATTTGAAGATAAATCCTTATTTGTTATATCTTTAAGTTTTTTCTTCAATTCTTTAATTTCTTCAGTGTTCATTTCAATTCTTCTTGTGATTTCATCTTCGTTAGATGCCTTTAATGAATGCTTTACAGTATCAATCAAACTATCTCTTTCATTTAAATATTTGTACACTGCACGACCAGTAATTGCTTCAATTCTTCTAACACCTGCCGCTACACTTGATTCGGAAAGTATTTTTAACATTTGAATATCACTTGTTGTCTTAACGTGAGTTCCTCCACATAATTCTTTGGAATAATCTCCCATTTGTACAACCCTTACAACATCTTGATACTTATCTTCGAAAAGACCTCTAGCTCCGATTGATTGAGATTGTTCTAATGACATTTCATCAATTTTAACAGGAATACCTAAAGCTATTTTTTCATTTACAATTTGTTCAACTTTTTCTAATTGTTCTTTAGTAACTGCTTCAAAATGTGTAATATCAAATCTTAATCTTTCTCCATCAACGTAAGAACCAGCTTGATTTACGTGATCTCCTACAACATCCTTTAATGCTTGATGCAATAAGTGTGTTGCAGAGTGATTTTTCATAATATCTCTTCTATTAAGTTCATCTACTTCGATCGTAACTTTATCTCCTACATTTAAGCTTCCTTCGATAACTTTTACGTAGTGTAGGAATACTTTCTTGCCAGTTTTCTTAGTGTCGTACACTTCAGCTTTGAAATTATCATTGTAGATAATTCCCTTATCGCCTACTTGACCTCCGCCTTCTCCATAGAAAGTTGTACAATCTAATAGTATTATACCCATTTGTCCGGCGTTTAAATTATTTTCATCTTCTCCGTAGATTTCGATAACTTCACTTTCATCTTTCAAAGAATCATATCCATCAAATTTTGTTTCAGGAAGTCCTTCTCCATATTTTTTATCAGATGACCAACCCATATTGGATTCATTTCTTGATCCTCTGGCCCTTTCTTTTTGTTCTTCCATTAATTTTTTGAATTCATCTTCATCTACAGTTTTGTTGACTTCACCAACCAATTCCTTAGTTAAATCTATAGGGAATCCATAAGTGTCATATAATTTAAATGCATTTTCTCCACTGAATACATCTGAATCAGTTTCTTTTAACATAGAATCTAATATGCTCAAACCTAAATCCAAAGTTTCTTGGAATTTCTTTTCTTCGGCATTAGCTATTTTTACAATTCTATCTCTTTCTTCTTTTAATTCAGGATATCCAGATTCATAAACTTTAATGCAAGAATCTATAACTTTTTCTATAAAACTGTCGTTTATTCCCAACAATTTTCCGTGTCTACAAGCTCTTCTTATAAGTCTTCTTAGTACATATCCTCTTTGCTCATTGCTTGGAATAACACCATCATATATTAAAAATGTCATGGCACGTACGTGGTCAGCAATAATTCTGATTGACACGTCGTTTTGATGATTTTCTTTGTATTTTACGCCTGAAATTTCTTCAATAGTTTTGATTATATCTTTTACTAATCCAATTTCAAAAATATTATCAGCATTTTCCAAAACCATTGTAATTCTTTCAAGACCCATACCAGTATCTATATTTGGATGAGCAATTCTTTCGTATTTTCCGTCAGCAGTTTTGTTAAATTGTGTGAATACCAAATTCCATACTTCCAAGAATCTTTCGCCCTCATCACCAGGTTTTGCATCTTCTCTAGGGTCAAATTCAAATCCTCTATCCACGTGAATTTCAGAACATGGTCCACAAGGTCCTTGATCTAATTCCCAGAAGTTATCACCTTTTCCTAATTTAACAACTCTTTCTGGACTTACTCCTACTTCATTTACCCAAATATTATAAGCTTCTTCGTCTTCTTCATATACAGTTATCCACAAGATATCTTTTGGAACTTCTAATTCATTTGTTAAAAAGTCCCAAGCCCATGTAATGGCTTCTTTTTTGAAATAATCTCCAAAAGAGAAATTACCAAGCATTTCAAAAAATGTACCATGCCTTTGAGTCTTTCCTACTTCGTCAATATCTGCTGTTCTGATACATCTTTGTGAAGATGTTGCCCTGTCTTTTTTTAATTTTTTCTCACCTGTAAAATACTTTTTCAAAGGTGCCATTCCAGCATTTATAAGTAAAAGACTTTTATCATCTTGTGGTATAAGAGGAAATGATTTGATAACAAGATGTCCTCTTTCCCCAAAATAATTTAAGAATTTTTTTCTAATTTCATTTAAACCGTAATCTTTCATTATAACCTCACTAATTTTTAAAAAACATTTTAATCTTATCTTTAAAATGTAAATATAATATTTTAACTGTAGCAACGAATGGAACTGAAAGAATCATACCCACAACTCCAAACATTCCTCCACCTATAATCAAACTAACAATTACTAACAATGGATTAATTCCAATTTTTGAACCTAATAATTTAGGTGCTAGAATATTATTTTCAACCCATTGAATAGAAACAAATACAACTACTACAACTATCGCTTTTAATGGACTGTCCAAAAAAGCCAAAATAAAAGCTGGAGTAACCGCTATAAAAGGACCAATATATGGAATAATATCGCCTACCATTGTAAGTATTCCAATTATAATTGCAAAATCGACTTTCATAATGATTAAGGCAATCGCAGTCAAGACTCCTACAAAAATTGCCATAATTAATCTGCCACGAATAAATTCACTGTAAGCTTTATCCATATCAGAACAAATACTCAAAAATTTATCTTTATTTTCATTTGGTATGAATCCCATTATAAAGTCAATGCATTTTTCTTTATCTAAAAGCATATAAAAGCTTACAACTGGAACTAAAACAATTCTAAGTAAATTACTAAATATATTTCCCGTAACATTTCCTGTTTGGGATAATTTGTCCAATATTGAAGTTTGGATAGTTCCAAGCTTTTGATTAATTGTTTGCATTGCGTTGGACATAATTTTGCTAACATTCGGATATTCCTTAAATATTTTATTGTTAAGAGCATTTAATTTCACAGAAATATCCGACATAAAGCCAGGTAAGCTTATTATCATATTTTTTATTTGTTGTATAGTTTGTGGAACAACAATCATCCCCAATAAAATAATCAAAAGGATTACTATAACGTAAATGATTAAAATAGCTATTGACCTTTTAACTCCTTTGTTTTCAATATATTTTACCAAAGGATTTATAATATATGAAAGTACTATTCCTATCAATAAAGTATTAATTGTATGATATATGATTGGATATTTTGAAAATAAAGCTGCAATTCCCAGCAATATAAGTATTAATATGGTAGTCTTTTTTATTTTATGAAAATTAAATACAATTTTGTATTTTTCGTCTACTTTACTATTTCCCACAGTAATTAGAAAATAAGTTCCAAAAACCATGAAAATAATAGTTATAAATATTAAAGCGTTACGCAAAAATTCAGAATTAATAAGCATATCTATTTCTCTTTGCTAATTAAATCTTGCAAACTCACGTTTTTAATGCTGTTAATCATATCATCATGCATTTGAGTCCAAATAAGCCTAGATGGACAAGTGTCTTCTCTTGAACAAAGTCCGGGAACTGCAGAACATTCTGTCACTCCAAAAAATTCTTCTAAACACTCCAAAATTTCAGCTACTGAAATTTCTTTTGGAGATTTTTTCAATAAATAACCGCCTTGTACACCTCTAACTGAAATCACTAAATCTTGTTTTTTCAATTCTCGTATAAGTTGTTCTAAATAATTATTACTCAGTCCTGTGGCTTTAGATATTTCATTCAAACTAACTGGATTATCTCCATATTTTTTGCCTAAATATATCATAGCCGCAAGTCCATATCTTCCTCTCGTAGATAATCTCATAAGCCCTCCTATTTATGATAAATTTTATCATAGTAAAATAGTTGTGTAAATATCCTATTGCAATAATAATAGTAGATTAAGAAAACTCAATCTACTATTACCAAAATTATTTTACAATTATATTAAAAATTCTACCTTTTACATAAATTTTCTTAACTACGTTTTTGCCTTCAAGATATTTTGCTACAACATCATCTGCAATAGCTTTTTCAAAAACTTCATCTTCAGAAGCATCTCTAGATATCTCTACAGTTGCTCTTAGCTTACCATTTACTTGGATAGGAAGCTCTATTACATCCAAAATAGTTTTCGATTCGTCATATTCTGGCCAACTAGCTT
Source organism: Finegoldia magna ATCC 53516 (assembly GCF_000159695.1). Lineage (NCBI taxonomy): Bacteria > Bacillati > Bacillota > Tissierellia > Tissierellales > Peptoniphilaceae > Finegoldia > Finegoldia magna. The sequence goes on along the minus strand of NZ_CM000955.1, from coordinate 1,419,902 downwards.
CGTGAACATATCCTTCATATCCCATTCTTTGCCAAATTTCTTCTGTGATATGAGGACAAACTGGATTTAATAATATCAAGAATATCTTGAATTGTTCTTCGGAAATTTTATCTAAGTTGTTGAATTCATTCAATAATGTCATAAGTTGAGCGATTGCTGTATTAAATTTCAAGTTTTCATAATCTTCTGAAACTTTTTTAATAGTTTGATGAACCAAAGTTTCCATTTTTTCAAAATTAGAATCTCCATCAACTAATTCTTGCGTTCTCCAAACTTTATCCAAGAATTTTCTGCAACCTTTAACACCATTTTCAGACCAAGGAGCTGATTTTTCAAAATCTCCAATGAACATTTCATAGCATCTCAAAGTATCTGCACCAAAATCTCTGACGATATCATCCGGATTTACAACATTACCACGAGACTTACTCATTTTTTCGTTGTTGTCACCTAAAATCATTCCATGGCTAGTTCTCTTCATATATGGTTCTTTTGTAGGAACTACTCCAATATCATACAAGAATTTGTGCCAAAATCTTGAATACAATAAGTGAAGTGTAGTGTGTTCCATTCCGCCGTTATACCAGTCAACTGGAACATAATAGTCCAAGTTTTCTTTACTTGCTATCGCTTCGTCGTTGTGTGGATCAGTATATCTCAAATAATACCAAGAAGATCCTGCCCATTGTGGCATAGTATCAGTTTCTCTTACAGCATCTCTACCGCATTTTGGACATTTTGTATGAACAAATTCATCTATATTTGATAGTGGGGATTCTCCATTATCTGTTGGTTCATAATTATCAACCTTAGGCAATACTAGTGGTAAATCTTTTTCTTCCAAAGGAACCCATCCACAATGTTCACAGTAAACCAATGGAATTGGTTCTCCCCAATATCTTTGTCTAGAAAATACCCAGTCTCTCAATTTGTAGTTTGTTTTCTTGTGACCTATTTCTTTTTCTTCAATGTATTCATACATTTTTTCTTTTGCTTCATCTACACTCAAACCATTTAAAAATTCAGAATTAATAAGATTTCCTTCATTTGTTTCAGTGAATGCAGAATTTTCTATGTCAGATCCTTCAATTACAGGAATCATTTCGATGTTGAATTTTTTAGCGAATTCGTAGTCTCTGTCATCGTGCGCTGGAACTGCCATAATAGCACCTGTTCCATAAGTCATCAATACATAATCTGATACATAAACAGGAATTTCTTTGCTAGTCAAAGGATTAATCGCTGTCAATCCATCAATTTTATATCCTGTCTTTTCTTTAGATAAATCCGTTCTTTCTAATTCCGATTTCTTAGCAACTTCTTGTCTGTAACTTCTGATTTCTTCGATGTTTTTAATTTGAGCGCTATATTTTTCAATTAAAGGATGATCAACTGAAATAACCATGTAAGTTGCACCAAATATAGTATCTGCTCTTGTTGTAAAAACAGTAATTTTTTCGTCAACTTCTTTTATTGAAAAATTAATTTCTGCACCGTATGATCTTCCAATCCAGTTGATTTGTTGCGATTTTATTCTATCCAAATAATCGACATCTTTTAAATCATCTATAAGTCTATCAGCGTATTCAGTAATCTTAAGCATCCATTGATTCTTAACTTTTCTGATTACTTCACCGCCACATCTTTCGCAGTGACCGTTAATTACTTCTTCATTTGCAAGTCCTGTTTTACATGAAGGACACCAGTTAATCGGCATTTCCTTTTTATAAGCAAGTCCTTTTTTAAACATTTGGATGAAAATCCATTGAGTCCATTTATAATAATCTGGGTCTGTTGTATTTATTTCTCTGTCCCAATCAAAAGAAAAACCTATTGATTGCATTTGTCTTTTGAAATTTTTGATGTTGTTTTCAGTAACAATTTCTGGTCTTATTTTATTTTTAATAGCAAAGTTTTCTGTAGGAAGTCCAAATGCATCCCATCCCATTGGATATAAAACATTATATCCTTGCATTCTTCTTTTTCTTGAAACAATGTCCAATGCAGTGTATGGTCTTGGATGACCTACGTGTAGTCCTTGTCCAGAAGGATAAGGAAACTCTACTAATGCGTAGAATTTTTCTTTTGATTTGTCATCAGAAGTCTTGAAAGTTTTGTTTTCTTCCCAATATTTTTGCCACTTTTTCTCAATTGAATTCGGATTATATCTATCCATTTTTACCTCCAAATAATAAAAAATTCGCCTCTTACATAGAAGAGACGAAATAAAATTCCGCGGTACCACTCTTATTGGTTAATCCCACTCAAATCTTTAACGCAGATATACGAATATTCTATTAATAAACAAGTTCAATAATCTCAAATATTGATTCGCACCAACCATCAATTCTCTGAAAATTTTTAATTATTTACTACTTTTATTCAAATATTATTATAAAAACTTATTACTATGATATCACATCACAGAATTAAATTCAATATTAGTATTCACAATGTCCAACAGTTCTTGGGAACGGAATGACATCTCTTATGTTTGACATTCCTGTCATATACATTACCATTCTTTCGAAACCTAATCCAAATCCACCGTGTTTAACTCCGCCATATTTTCTTAAATCAAGATACCATTTGTATTCTTCTTTGTTGAATCCTAATTCATCCATTTTCTTATCTAACAATTCGTATCTTTCTTCCCTTTGGCTTCCACCAATTAATTCACCAATTCCTGGAACTAAAAGGTCTGTTGCCGCAACTGTTTTATTGTCGTCGTTAAGTCTCATGTAGAACGCCTTGATTTCTTTTGGATAATCAGTAACGAATACTGGACCATCTACAACTTTTTCGCTCAAATACTTTTCGTGTTCTGTTTGTAAATCCATTCCCCATTCAACAGGATATTCGAATTTTTCTCCTGATTTTTGTAGAATTTCAACAGCTTCAGTGTAAGTTAATTTTTTGAATGATTTGTTTGCAACTTTTGTCAATCTTTCAATTAAGTTCTTGTCTACAAAACTGTTGAAGAATTTTATTTCTTCTTCACAATTTTCCATAACATCTTTTATGATATATCTAACCATATCTTCAGCCAAATTACATACATCATCCAAGTCAGCAAAACATATTTCAGGTTCCATCATCCAGAATTCTGCAGCATGTCTAGGAGTATTAGAATGTTCACTTCTGAAAGTTGGTCCAAATGTATACACATTTCTAAATGCTAATGCGTAAGCTTCTGCTTGTAATTGACCACTTACTGTTAAGTTAGTAGATTTTGAGAAGAAATCTTGTGAAAAATCAACATTTCCATCGTCATCTTTTGGAATATTATCTAAGTCCAATGTTGTAACTCTGAACATTTCTCCAGCACCTTCAGCATCACTGCCTGTTATTATTGGAGTATGGACATACACAAATCCTCTTTCATTAAAGAATTTATGAATAGCAAATGCCAATCTACTTCTAACTCTAAATACAGCATTAAATGTATTTGTTCTTGGTCTTAAATGTAAGATTGTTCTCAAAAATTCAAAAGTGTGTCTTTTCTTTTGTAGTGGATAATCATCTGTAGATTCTCCTTCTACAATTACTTTTGAAGCTTGAATTTCAAATGGTTGCTTAGAATTTGGAGTCAAAACTAATTTACCTACGACAATAATTGCTGAACTTAATTTTAGTTTTTCACTCTTTTCAAAATCTTCATTATCTTTTCCTACTACTATTTGAACTGGATTGAAAAAAGTTCCGTCGTTTAGTTCAATAAAACCAACATTTTTACTGAATCTTGAGTTTTTAATCCAACCTCCAACTTCAACTTCTTTGTCAGAATACTTTTCGTAATCTTTAATCAAATCTCTAATTAATATCATTCTTTACTCCTCGTTTTTTTATATATTTTGCTTTCATATCCAATATCTTTTGGATCGTAATATTTTTGATCTTTCAGTTCGTCTGGTAAATATTGTTGATACGAATCATCGTTATGTGGATATTTGTACCCAATTCCTCTGTCCAATGATTTTGCCCCACTGTAGTGTGCATCTTTCAAATGACTAGGAACATCGTAAATCTTGTTTTGGCGAATATCTTCCAAAGCCTTGTCAATTGCGACATAAGACGTATTCGATTTCTCACTAGATGCAAGATAAATTACCCCATTCGATAAATTTATCCTACATTCAGGTAGTCCTATTAAATTAACTGCATTGAACACATTGATAGCTACAGTCAAAGCTTCAGGATTTGCCAAACCAATATCTTCTGATGCGAAAATCACCATTCTTCTCGCGATAAATTTGGGATTTTCTCCGCTTTCAATCATTCTTGCTAAGTAATACAAAGCAGCGTCGATATCAGAACCTCTCATAGATTTAATGAATGCCGATATAACATTATAGTGATCTTCTTCTTTATCATATTTTAACACAGGTTTAAATACAGAATTTTTTATCGCATCTTCATCTATGATTAAACATCCATTAACTTGGTCTGTGCTTTCGACCGCAATTTCCAAAGCATTCAAGGCACTTCTTGCATCTCCATTTGCAGAATTGACAAGAACATCAATTGCTTTTTCATTGATTTGAATGTTCATTTCTCTTAGCTTTTTATCTTCTGTAAGCGCATTTTCTATGATATTTCTAATATCTGTATCAGTCAACGGTTTCAACTCGATAATTTGACATCTAGATAAAAGAGCCTTATTAACTTCAAAGAATGGATTTTCTGTAGTGGCACCTATCAAAGTAATTGTTCCATCTTCAACATATCCTAAAAGTGCGTCTTGCTGTGATTTATTAAATCTGTGAATTTCGTCTATAAACAAAACAGTCTTTTTATTATACATGCTCAAATTATTTTTTGCAGTTGAGATGACTTCCCTAATATCTTTAACTCCACTAGAAATAGCAGATAATCTTTCGAACAATGAATTAGTTTGATTTGAGATTATTTCTGCCAATGTCGTTTTTCCAGTTCCAGGTGGACCATAAAAAATCATGGAAGGAATTTTATCAGCCTTTATCAATCTATTCAAAAGCTTTCCTTCTCCAACCACATGGGATTGGCCAAAATACTTATCCAAACTTTTAGGTCTGAGTCTATTTGCTAACGGCGAACTATTTTCTTTTTGTAATTGTAAATTATATTCAAATAAATCCAAAATATTTCCCCTTTAACATTTATTTTATTTATATCTTACCACAAAAACTAAATATCGTTAAATAAAAATTAAAGGTCGGATAATTACCCGACCTTATTCATTATCTAATTTTGATATTTCTTCGTTAAAAGATTTAACATCTGTAAATTCTCTATACACAGAAGCAAAACGAATATATGCCACCTTGTCAATTTTCTTAAGCTTTTTCATTATTAATTCACCTATTTCAGATGAATCTACCTCCCTTTTATTGCTATGCGTTAATTCAACTTCTATCTCTTTAGTAGCCTCAAGCAACACTGAATCTGGAACAGGTCTTTTTTCACATGACTTTTTCATTCCACGATACACTTTATCCCTATCAAAAGCTTCTCTATTTTTATCTTTTTTTACCACTGTAAGGTTATTAAAATCGTATCTTTCATAAGTGGTAAATCTTTTGTGACAAGAAATGCATTCTCTCCTTCGTCTAACTATCTTATCGTCTTCGGATGCTCTAGTATCTACAACTTTTGTATCAGATGCATTACAGAACGGACATTTCATTAGAATCCTCTTCTCTTCAAGAATGAAGGTATTTCTATATCGTCGTGATCTTTTTCAGAAGTTTCTTCTGATTTTTGAGAAACCGAATCAGATTTTTTGTTTGATTTTAATTTATTAGCCATTGGATTGTCAGAATCAAATCCTGTTGCAATAACAGTGATCTTGATATCATCGCCCAATGATTCATCAATACCAGCACCAAATATGATATTAGCATCTGGATCTACTTCTTCTCTGATTAATTCTGCAGCTTCATTAACTTCGAATAATCCTAATTCTTTTCCAGTAACGTTGATTAATACAGCTTTTGCTCCACCAATTGATGTTTCTAATAAAGGAGACTTAACTGCAAGTTTAGCAGCTTCCATAGCTCTGTTATCTCCGTTTGCTTTACCAATACCCATGTGAGCAATACCTTGGTTTAACATAATTGATCTAACATCTGCAAAGTCTAAGTTGATTAAGTTAGGTACAGCGATTAAATCAGAGATACCTTGAATACCATCCATAAGAACTTCGTCAGCCATCATGAAAGCTTCAGACATTGTAGTTCTCTTGTCTGAAATTTGTAACAATTTATCATTAGGAATTATTACCAAAGTATCAACTTTTCCCTTCAAAGCTTCAATACCTTGTTCAGCTTGCATTTGTCTTTTTCTTCCTTCAAATGTAAATGGTTTTGTTACAACACCAACTGTAAGTATTCCTTTTTCTTTTGCAATTTGAGCAACTATTGGTGCGGCACCAGTACCTGTTCCACCACCCATACCAGCAGTAACAAATACCATGTCTGTTTTGTCAAGTGCTTCTTCGATTTCGTTTCTACTTTCTTCAGCAGCTTTCATACCAACTGCAGGATTAGCTCCGGCTCCCAAACCCTTTGTAATCTTGCTTCCAATTTGCAATTTAGTATTAATATCTAAATTATTTAAAATTTGTTTGTCAGTATTAACTGCAACAAATTCTACACCTTGCAAGCCTTCTTCTTTCATTCTCTTTACGGCGTTATTTCCGCCGCCACCAACACCAATTACTTTGATTTTAGCTAAATCATTATCTTCTAGTTCCATATCAAAAGTCATAACATCCTCCTAATTTGTAATTAAAATTCCTTTTAATCTCTTTAACTTAATTATACTACAAGTTCAACAATATTTTTAATGACATCTAGTGTTTTTTCACTTCTCATTTTTATTGTACTTGTAGTATAATTTTTATTATATTTAATTATTTTTAGCTATATCTAGCTATTTCGTTTTGTATCTCAATCATTTTTGAAGTTTATTACTTATTCTTTCAGTTTGATTTAATTTTTAAATCACAAAACTAATAATACATCAATGTATTATAAATACACCATATTTTTTATGCATCTTATAAAATCTTTTTTTGCAAGGCAAACTCCAAAACTGTAATTACTCAGTTTGTTCTGAATTTTCTTTTATCAAAAATGGTTTTTGAGGATCTTTAGTATCTAGCATTTTTGTATTTATACTTTTAGTACTAATTTCTTTTAAAATCTTTGAAATATTATTTGATTTCTTTTCTGAGTCATTTAAATTTCCAAAAAAGACTTTTATTTCATTTTTTGTAACCATTGTTATATCATTCGAATTTACCACATTAATCTCAGTTAATTGTTCCAAAATTTTGTGTGTATAAAGGTTATTCAAAAATTCATGAAATTTTTCGTCCGATTTTAAATTACTAATTTTTGACAGATTTTCATTTGCTCCAACAATTTTAACAATTTTTGAATAGTCTATTCTATCTTTGTTCCTTACAATTTTAAAATCCGAATCTACGAAAAATTTATCTTTTCCAACTTCAAAATAACAAATATCCTTTGCCTCTTCCACTGTTATTTCAATAGTATTTGGATAAATTTTCTTGATATTTGCATTTCTAATATAAATATCTTTATTAATCTTTTCCTGTAATTTTTTCTTATTAAATCTAAAAATATTTTCTCCTAATGAGTAATTAGCATAATTTTGTATTTCAGATATTTTTACTATTTTATTGTTTTTAACTGTGATTTTTTTTATTGAAAAATAGTCAAGTGTAGCACATAAATACGCTATGAGTCCAATCAGTAGCGATATTGCCACAATAATTACTACTCTATGCTTTTTCATCTTGTTCTACCAATCTGTAAAGTTCATCTACAATATCTTTACAAGCAGTTGGATAAGACATTTTCTTCGAGTTTTCTGAAAGTTCTTGTAACAATTTATCATCACTTAGTATTTCATTTATTTGGTAAAATAGGGTATTAGCATTCACGTCTTTTTCCAATATAACCTTACTTGCTCCTATTTTTTCAAATGCTCTTGCGTTGTGTTCTTGATGATTTTCTGTTGTATATGCTTTTGGAACAAGTATTGACGCTTTACCCAAGAAGGATAGTTCAGCTAGTGTTATAGCCCCACTACTTGTAACGATCAAATCAGACACAGAATAAGCTTTATCTATGTCATCTATATATGGATAGATGTGTAAATTTCTAATTTCATTTCCTGATTTTTGTATAAACTCATCGTAATTTAATTTACCTGTAGCCAATATTACTTCAAATTTATCTTGATTAGAAATTTTATCGACCATATCAAGTGTTGCTTTGTTTAATATTTCAGAACCATTTGATCCGCCAAATATGAATACAACTTTTTTATTATCCGATATTTTGTATTGTTCAATTGCTGCGTCTTTATTTTTTTCAATATCAGTAAATCTATTCCTGATTGGATTGCCCGTTACCACTGCTTTTTCTTGATTTTTAAAGTATTTAATAGATTCTTCAAATGTTACAAAATATCTGTCTACATATCTTGATAGTATCCTATTAGTTACTCCAGGGAAGCTATTTTGTTCGTGAAAAGCTACCTTTGCTTTAGTTTTAGTAGCTTTATATAAAATTGGACCACTCACATATCCACCAGTTCCAATAACAAGATCTGGTTTGAATTCTTTAAGAATTTTATTTGCTTCTTTTAATCCTTTAAATAATTCTTTTAAAGCTTTAAATGAATTCGCATTGATTTTTCTAGGAATTCCTCTAACATGTATAGTTTTAAAATCTATTCCCAATTTTGGAACAATGCTACTTTCTAATCCTTTTTCAGTTCCTACATAAAGTATTTTATTGTTTTCATCTCTTTTTTTTAATTCTTCAATTAATGAAATGGCTGGATATATATGTCCACCAGTTCCGCCGCCAGATACTATTATATTCATTGTCTCTCCTCTTCATTGTTTCTGTCTACATTTAAAATTATTCCTACTAATGCCAACATAATCATCAACGATGTTCCACCGTAAGATATAAACGGTAACGTCAATCCTGTTGGAGGAATTAATCCTGTAACCACTGTCATATTAACATAAGCTTGTATCCCTATCACGAAAAGTATTCCAGAAACTAATAATCTTGAATAAGTATATTTCGTTTTCATCGCGATTCTAATTCCAAAAACTAGGAAGGCAAAGTAAGCAATAATTAAAATCAAAGCTCCCAAAAATCCAAATTCTTCACAAATAATCGCAAAGATAAAATCGTTGTGTGCTTGTGATAAATACAAAAATTTCTGTTTACTCATGCCCAATCCGCTGCCCAGAAAACTACCGTTAGATACAGCAGCTAACGATTGGGATAATTGCCATCCCTGATCTTCTAAATTTCCCAACGGATCAATAAAAGCTATAATCCTGTCAATTCTACTGTATCCTATTTTTACTTTAAATATCGCCACGTATCCAAATACAAGCGCAGTTATAAATGTAGATATAATGTATCTAATATTTAAACCACTAACCATGAATACGCAAAATACACTTCCTATGATTACTATTGCAGTTGACAAATCAGGTTGCATAAATACAACCCCTCCCGATATCGCAACTAATATAATCATCCTCATAAATCCTTCTTTGAAGTTTTTAATTTTATTGATGTTTTGCGATACAATAACTGCTGCTAAGTTAATCGATGCAAATTTAAGAATATCCGATGGCATAAAGCTAAACGATTTAATCTTGATCCAACGTTTTGCGTAATTTATTTCTTTTCCCAACGGTGTGAAGACCAACATACACAATAAAATCGCGAAAATATATATCCATAATGCATTTTTTTTGTAATTTTCATTATTAAATACACTTGTAAATTTCATGAAAATAAAACCTAGCAAGGCAAAAATCCCTTGTCTTAGGCCATAATAATACCAAGCTCTATGCTCACTAACTGCGGTTGGCCAACTTGAGCTTAGTACCATAATTATTCCAAAAATTGTCAGGAAAATTGTTATATACAAGATACCTTTCCCATCTTTTGAAAGTTTCATGCTTCTATCCTCGCAAATTATTAACTAATTCTTTAAATTCGTTTCCTCTTTCTTCATAGTTATTGTACATTCCCCAACTTGCACTAGCAGGAGAAAGTAATACCACATCTCCACTTTCGGCTATTTTATTAGCTTGAGTTACGGCTTGTTTCATATCATCTACTAAAAATATATTTCCAAATCCATATTCTCTTGCTTTTTTCTCAAACAAATCTCTAGTTTGACCCATTAAAATCAACGCTTTAAATTTGTCCTTACCAGCTATGAAAAAATTATCCAAGCTTACTTTTTTGTCGTATCCACCAGCTAATATAATAACATTCTTATCAAAAGATTCTATTGCTTTTACACTAGCATCTACATTAGTTCCCTTAGAATCGTTGTAGTATTTTACTCCCGATAATTCTCTTACAAATTCTAGTCTATGTTCTACACCAGAAAAACTCATTAAAGTTTGTCTGATACTATCATCATTAATACCTATCAACTTTGCTAAAGTAACACAGAATAGAACATTTTGATAATTATGATAGCCTATTAATTTAACATCTTTTAAGTCAATTATTTTGTTGCAATCTGAATCAGAAAAATATATTGAATCGTCTTTGATGAATGAACCTTTTTTAACATCAGTTGAAGTCGATACATCATATACGTTTGATTTTGTAAATTTTTTGCATTCTTCGTAGTATTCATCATCAACATTAAGTACCGTGTAACAATTTTCGTCTTGATTTTTTAATACATTTTTTTTAGCGTTTACATAATTTTGCATACTTCCGTGCCAATCAATATGATCTGGAGTTATATTGATTATGCAAGAATATTGTGGTTTAAAATTTTTCGTGCTTTCTAGTTGGAAGCTTGAACATTCAATAACAAAATAAGTGTCCTTGTCGCTGTTGTAGATTTCCCATAACATTCCAACACCAATATTCCCTATTGAAATAGCTTTTCTTCCGGAATCATTCAACATTTTAGTCATTAACGAAGTTGTAGTTGTTTTGCCATTCGTACCAGTAATAGCAACAATTTTAATATCTTCAAAAATTCTTTGTGCCAATTCCAAATCACTAACAACTTCGATATTTAATTCATTCGCCTTTAATATCACTGGATTATCCATTCTAATACCAGGACTTTTTAAAATAATATCGTATTTATCAATAGTATCTATAGTCTCTATTTTAACGTCTAATTCATTTAATATTTTTGTTTTTTCTTCGTCTATATTATCATCGATAGCTCCCAAATCATATCCTTTTAATTTTAATGTTTTTAGAGCTGATATTCCTGTTCTAGCTAATCCAAATACTAATATTTTTTCCATAATTCACCTACAATATATCTATTAGAGTAATTAAACTTGTAATCACTGATACAACCATAAAAGTTGATACTATTTTTTGTTCTTTATAGCCTTTTAATTCATAATGATGATGAATAGGGCTCATCAAAAATACTCTTTTTTTGTTTCTCAATTTGTAGCTAGTCATTTGAATTATTACAGATAATACTTCAATCATGTACACAAATCCTAAAATGATTAAGTACAAACTTAAGCCGTACATAGCCATAATCATAACCAAAGCGCCACCTATAGCCATCGAACCTGTATCACCCATAAAAACTTTGGCTGGATTTGAATTGTACACCAAAAATCCCAAAAGGCTACCTGCAAATATAATACTGAATATACTAGCTGTTGAATTTAAGTTATATAAAATAATACTTGTAGCAATAAACACAGGAATTGATACAGAAGTTGCAAGTCCGTCTAATCCATCAGTAAGATTAGTAGCATTAGATGTTCCCATCATTACGAAAATCAAGAATGGATAAGTTATTATTCCAAAATCTACTGTTTTATGGAAGAAAGGAATAACTTGTTTTGTGAAATTCGGATTTACTTGTTTAATCAAAAAACAAGCTATGATGGAAAACAAAAGTTGTAACACAAGTTTTTGTTTTTCATTTAATCCCAATGAACGCTTCATCACTAATTTCATGAAGTCATCTATAAAGCCAATTGCTCCAAATGCAAGCATTCCATATATCGCCAACAAAACTTCACTATTAAATAATCTAAATACAATCACAGTAATCAACGTAGATATTATAAATATAATACCTCCCATAGTTGGCGTTCCAGCTTTCGAATAGTGTGATTTCGGGCCGTCATCTCTGATTTCTTGACCAATATGTTTTTGTCTTAAAATCTTGATTATAAACTTTCCTAATATCAATGAAATTACAATTGATAATAACATCGACATTAAAATTTCACTTTTAAAATTCATATTTATCTCCTTAAATAATGAACACAAATTATGTCCAATTTTATACCTCATAAGTATTTATTATACCACACGAAAAAATTATTCTTCAGTATTTTTCTCTTGTTCAGTATAAATTTTAATGTAAGATTTTGGATCCATCAATTTGTTTTCTTCAGGATCAGTTTTTACTACTTTACCTTTTTTACCATTTTTGATTTCGATATTTTTAATACCGTATTTTTCTAAAGTATCTACAGCATCTTCAACTGTGAATCCTACTATTTCAGGAATTCTAATCATTGAGTCCTCAACACTTCCTGTTGTAAGTTCAATTATATCTCCCTTATTCACTTTAGAATATGCAGCTGTTTCTTGAGATTTTACAATTGAATTTGAATTCGAATTTGAATTTGTAACCTTAGACTTTAATCCCAACGAATTTAATTTATCAACCGCTAACTTCAATGTAAGCCCTTCTAATTCTGGAACAGTAACCTTATCTGAATCGTCAGCATCCAGTCTAGTTTTATTTATTCTCTTATACTCGATAATTCTAGAAAAAATCTTTCCTGCAGAAGGTGCGCATACAGCACTTCCGCCGTTTTTTCTTTGAGGCTCATCTACAACGATTAGAACTGTGTATTCTGGGTGATCTGTTGGAAAAGATCCAAAAAATGATGCAGTTGTTTTACTGTCAGTGTATTTGCCGTCTTCGATTTTTATACTTGTTCCCGTTTTACCACCGATTCCAAATCCTTGAATTGCAGCTTTTTTACCACTTCCGTCATCAACAACTCCCTGCAACATTTTATTAATTTGCTTTGAAGATTGTGCTGAAATAATTTGTCTTTTTACTTTTGGTTGAACTTTTTCTATCTTTTTTGTATCCTTTGAAACAAATTCCTTTGCAACATGTGGTCCTATCAACATTCCACCGTTTACTATTGAGTTTAAAGCAGTTATCATTTGAATCGGCGTTGCTGAAATACCGTGACCATAAGAAAGCGTAGCAAGTCTTGCTGCGTCGATGTCTTTAACGCTCTTTGGAGCTATTCCCAATTCTTCAGCCGGTAAATCAATATCTGTTTTTTGATTAAAACCAAATCCATTTACGTATTTTTGCATATTTGCTTTTCCCAAATCTCTACCAATATTTACATATGCAATATTGCAAGAATTGTTGAAAGCTTCTTGAAATGTTTCGTCACCATGAGGATTCCAATATCTTTCACATCTTATGACAACGCCTGGAATATCTCTAATAAATCCATTACAGAAATAATGTGATTCTTGTGTTGCTGTGTGCTCTTCAGTTGCAGCTGCACTAGTTATAGTTTTAAATACACTTCCAGGCTCATAAGTCCATGAAGTTGCTTTGTTTTCCCACATATTAAAATAAAATTTACTGATTTTATCTTCATCATTCTCTTTTTTCAAATCATTTAATTCATTTATTTGATCTTTTAAAAGCGGAGTTTTAGGATCATTGGGATTAAAATTAGGGAAAGATCCCATACCCAAAACATCTCCATTATTTGGATTCATAACGATTATCGTCGCAGATTTTGGTTTAAAATTATTTTCTATGTCTTTTAAACTATCTTCTACAAAGCCTTGGATAGTACTATCTATAGTTGTTTTTAAATCATATCCGTTTTCCGGATTAATAATCACAGAACTATCATCTGATAAATCAATCGATCGATTAACTGAACTGTTCAGAATTCTTTTTCCTGGTTTACCTTTTAATTTAGCATTATAAAAGCTCTCCAATCCGACAACTCCATCATTATTTACATTTGTAAATCCTAAAACTTGAGCTAACATTTCTTTATTTGGATAATATCTCTTTTTCTCAGAAACGATGCTAATAAATTTCTGATTACTTATAGGTAGTTTTTTTATGTTTTCTATTTCTGTTTTCGATAATGAAGGTTTAACTAGAACTGTTTTCTTTTTATCTAAAACTTTTCTTAATTCTTCAGGTTTCATGCTTAAAGTTTTTCCTAACGAATCAATTAAGTTTGATTTCGATTGATCGTTTAAATAAGTAGCATTTACATACAAATTATTAGATACCACATTATCTGCCAATGTCTCACCATTTGTATCTAATATTTTTCCTCTTTCAGCATCAATATTAATAGTATTGGTGCTTTGTTTTGCTGAAAGTTTTCGATATTTATCTCCAGCAGGGGTCAATTGTAAATAAATCAGTTTACCAACTATTAACAATACAATAATTGTCAATATACAAAATAAAACTACAATACGAGAATTGTAGTTTTTATTGAAATTTTTATTGATTTTTTCTTTGCTTAAATTGCGCCTTCTCATTATTTTTCCTCTAATTTTAAGTACATAATTTGAGCATTTTCGGGAAATTGCATACCCAAATTATTTTTTGCTATTTCTTCAATATTTTTATTAGTTAATTTACTCTCTATATTAGATTTTATCACATCTCGGTTGCCTTCTGTAAGCATTACTTGATTTTTTACTTCTTTTAATTCACTGGACATGCTTTGAATCTTAGAATAACGATTCATCACCAAAATGGATAAACAAATAACCACGCATATCATTACTTTATTAAAAGTAGAAAAAAGATTTGTTCTCCTACTAGGTCTATTTAATTTTTTTGTTTGTTCAATTTTTTTGACTTCAAATTCTTTTTTTTCTACATACTGTGGAAAAACTTCAATTTTTCTTTGTGCATTACCCATTTTTGTCTCCATTTATTAATCAAATCATATAATTATCAAATAATCTTTTCAGCTACTCTTAACTTTGCACTTCGAGCCCTAGAATTTTGTTTTAATTCTTCTGTTGAAGGCTCTATCGGCTTTCTAGTAATAATCTTAATTTCAGGCTTATGATTGCAAACACATACCGGAATTTCTGGAGGACATATACAACCTTTTTGTCTTTGTTTGAAAATATCTTTGCAAATTTTATCCTCCAAAGAATGAAACGTTATTATACAAATTCTACCTTCAGGATTCAATAAATCTATGCAATCTCCAACTGCTTGTTCTAAAACGTCTAATTCTTTATTAACTTCAATTCTAATTGCTTGAAAAGTTTTCTTTGCACTGTGGCCTTTTTGATTCATTCTTACTTTTTTAGGAATCGCTTTTTCAATAACTTCCACTAATTCAAAAGTAGTATTAATAGGTTTGACTTCTCTTTCATTGCATATAAATTCAGCAATTCTTTTAGCCCATTTTTCTTCTGAATATTTGAAAATAATATTTTCTAAATCTTCTTGTGAATACGTGTTGACGATATCCTTGGCAGTAATTGGATTAGTTTGATCCATTCTCATATCCAAAACCGCATCATGCATATAAGAAAAACCTCTACTATCTTCATCGATTTGATAAGAACTAACACCTATATCCATTAATATTCCATCAACTTTTTCAATTCCTATATTTTGTAAATCACTTTTAATATTTTTAAAATTATCCTTTATAAAGATAACCTTATCTCCATATTCTTTTAAGCGTTCTTTCGCCACTGTTAATGCGTCTTCATCTTGATCAAAGCAAATTAGCTTACCATTCCCAATTCTTTTTGCAATTTCTCTGGAATGTCCAGCGCCTCCAACAGTGCAATCCACATAAATTTTACCGTCTCTAATATTTAAATTTTCGATGCATTCATTTAATAAAATTGGCACATGCTTGAATTCCATAATTCACCTACAAATCAAGATCATTTAAATCATCAGCTAAATCGTCATAGTTTAGTGAAGAGTCATTAGAGTATTGTTCCCATTTTTCTTTATCCCATATTTCGATACGATTGGATACTCCAATAATGGCAACTTCTTTTTTGATATCTGCATAGTTTCTCAAGGATTGTGGAATCAAAAACCTTCCTTGTTTATCAATTTCCTGGTTACTAGCACCAGCGAAAAACACCCTTGAAAACGCTCTTGCTTGTCTTCTAGTTAATGACAATTTATTAAGCTTTTCAGTCATTTGAATAAAAGCAGATACAGGATATACGAAAAGACATTCATCCATACCTTTTGTAATGTAGAATTCTTCTCCTATTTCATCTCTAAACTTTGAGGGCATAATAACGCGACCTTTTGAGTCAATATTATGAAAATATTCGTTAATAAACATTTTTCCCTCCACTTTGTTCCACTTTCATTCCACTACATTAATAATATCTTTTATATATGATGCTTTCAATGTTTTTATACGTTCTGAATATACGTTCTTATTGATATTTACTTAAATTTAAATATATGTTAAAATACTCTACGTAATAAAAATTAAAGAGGATGAATATGAGAAAGAAATTTGGAATTTTTTTAATGACGATAGGTATTCTGCTTTTTGCTTTATATTTCGCAGCCAGATTAATACCTACCTATTATAGTGAAAATGATATAAGTAAAGATATATCATCCACAGAAATGGAACAAAACAACAAAAAGGAATTCAAAAACGACTTTGACGCCGTAAACTCCATTAGCACAACTACATCATTGTTTAATTTTACAGCAATAAGCGGAGAAAATGTTATTGGACAAATTATTATCCCTGATTATAATTTGAGTTTACCTATTCATCGTGGAGTAACTGACGAGCACTTATTAAGTGGTGCAGCCACAATGAAAGAAAATCAAAAAATGGGAGAAAAAAATTACACACTAACAGGTCACTACATGAAAAGAAACGGCTCTTTGTTTAGTAAAGTGTATGATTTAACTAAAGGTACTAAAGTTTACATTACAGATAAGAAGAACATCTACGAATATGAAATCGTAGATAGAAAAGTCACTGACTCTTATGCATTTTATATGCTAGAAGACGATAGAATTGAAAATTATGATAATAAACCTATTCTTTCTTTAATGACATGTGATATGCCAAATGATCCTAATAACAGAGTATTCCAAATAGGAAAACTTGTTAGATCTTTTAAATACGACAAAAATTATTTCAAACAAAATTAGAACAAAAATTTAGACCACAGATGAACTTCAAAATTCTTCTGTGGTCTTTGCATATAAAAAACTCTCCTCACAACCGTGAAGAGATTCTGTTACGCTTCTTAAATATCTAAAATTTTACCATTTTTAGGAAAATCGTATATTACATCTTTTCTTTCAATGATTATTTTGGTTTTTTCATTTATTTTTTCGTTTGCTCTGATAAGTTCAAATAGCTCTTTTGTAGGATTAATCGCTGTTGGTTTTCCCATCATATTAATCATAGAAAAATCACCAGAAGTATCACCGTAGCAGTATGAATTATCGACATCAATATCATAACGTTGAACAATTTCATCAATTACAGCCTTTTTACTATTTTTATCCCACATTGGCACCACTTCTCCAGTGTACATTCCCGATTTTTTCAAATACAAGGATGCTCTGTATTCTGTTACGCCATAACTCTCAGCCATTTCTTTTACCAAAAAGTCCGGGCTTCCTGAAATAAAAAATATCAGATGATTATTTTCTTTGTGAAATTCTATCATCTCACGGGTATATCTGTAAACTTTCTCTTTAACTTGGCTGATTACTTGATTGGATATAAATTCATTAAACTCACTGCTAAAGCCTTTGAGTTTGTACTTATACACATCAACCAATTGATTGAGATACTCATCATAGTCGATTTTTCTTTTTTCGTATTTTTGGTATGCTGGATAAACTTTTTCGTAGTATAATTTTTGATCTATTATTTCAAAATTAACTAATTTTTTGAAATGCTCAATCATCAGTGAATCTCTGGCTATTGTTCCATCAATATCAAAAAACGCGCCTATTTTCATTGTTTGGTACTCCTAGATTCTTCAACTAATCTGTCAAATTTTTCAATTATATTACGAAATTCTAAGCTTTTTTTCTTTTGAGGAATAGGATTTACGATATCCAAAATCAAAGAATACGCTAAGCAAATTACAGCCGATGCAAATGTAAAAGTAAACATCATTAACAATGTAAGTCCAAATCTATTTAAAATTGACAACATCGACATTACAAAAAGAACAGCTGATAAAATAAAAATAGCAGTTGTGAATATATATTTTTTTTGTTTATTGTGTAATTTATTATGTAAAAAATGCACTATAATCATTAGTATAGCTACAAATATGAAAAACAAAAAAGTAAAACCTTTGTATTTCCATACTACAGATAAAATTGATTTCATGTTAATCCTCCTTTTTTTATTATATCATATATATTGAACTTTTAAGATAATTTAATTTTCTAAAATAAAAAAATCCGAGTCAATCTCGGATTAGATGGTGCGCCTTCAGGGACTCGAACCCTGGGCCCACTGATTAAGAGTCAGTTGCTCTACCAACTGAGCTAAAAGCGCATATTAAATTTTAAAAAAGTGGTGCGCCTTCAGGGACTCGAACCCTGGGCCCACTGATTAAGAGTCAGTTGCTCTACCAACTGAGCTAAAGGCGCATATCTTTACCACAACAATAATATTATACACTATTTTAAGAATTTGTAAAGAGTTTTAAATGTTTTTAAAATTCAATTTATTGAAATAATCTAAAAAGAAGTAGATAATTTTCTGGATTATCCACTTCTTAGTTCCGATTAATTTTATTGTCTTAGGTTAGTAATAAATGATGATGGAATTTTGTCGTTGTTTTGAAATTCTTTTTTCCACATTTCGGCATAATTTCCTATTGCCCATTCACTCATTATAATTGAATCATCTTTCGTAATTGGAATACTTCCTATTAATTTATTATCATTAGAATAATCGTAAATTAATATTTCGTCTGTCGTTTGAACTATTAATATTCTCTTATCAGGAGAAGAATAAGCATCTATAGCACTACTTTTTAAATTTTTAATAGATTGCCAATTCATGGATAATTCATCTGGTGATAAATTCAAATGCGATACGATATTTAGAATTACATTTTTCAACTTAACTTCGTTATTTTCTTTGAATGTATATTGTGTTTGATAATTCAATTTACCAGAATTTCTTACAATTCCAATATTTTTGTAATCTTCATTCTTATCGTTCGTAGTAATTTCAGAATTAGAATCTGTTGATTCTTCTGCAATGGAATTCTTCAATACATTTACAGCTTCTTTTCCTCCGATTTGATCTATATTCAATTCGTTATTATTACTCATTTTATCAATGTCATATATAGAATAATCTTCGAATTGATCTTTTATTCTCATAATTGAAATATATTCTGGCCCAAGGTATGTTATTTCTGCAGATGAGTCAAATTCCAATTTTTTATTTTCCTTAGAATTATCGCCTGAATAAACTGGCTTAGCTAAAAATTGCTCTACATAGTTATTATCAAACTCATTCTTTTTGTATTCCATAATCCAGAATCCATTTTTTCTAGGGAAAAACAATGCCGATGTTTGATAAATTTGTGCCCTGTTTTTCTTATCAATATCCAATAAAATTGTCCTATAAGAAATATCTGTTTTTTCATTTCTTACAACTTTATTTTTGATTCCAATTAGAAGAGCAATATTTTCTTTATCTTTTAAATTATTGCCTTTATTCTCATAATATTTACTTTCATACGTCGACTGGTAATTTTCAATAAAAGTTCTGCTAACTTTGTTTTCAGTTTTTTTCATGTAATAAAGTACACCGTTGTATGGAAGTATTATATTGTTTTTATCCATTACAACAACATCTTGATAAAACTTGCTACCATCGGAAATTGTAATTACCTTTTTTTTATCTTTCGAAAATTTCTTACTTATATTTTCGTCGCTTGTTTTTTTACTTAGATAATTTTGCAAACTTACAAATTTAGACGAAAATTTGGGATTTATAGTGAATCTTTTTCCGAAAACAACTATAGATTCATCGACATAAAGTTTACCTATTTCATCTGAAGCTTTTGATTTTGAATCAGAAAAACTTTCTTTCTTATCAATTTGCCACACACCTGCTGCGACCAATAAATTATTTTCAGGAACTTTGATATTTTCAACTGCAGATTGTTCTTTGTTTCTGAACATTATGAAAACAATCAGCAAAATTAAAACTATCGCACCTACCAATATACTAGTTGTCTTTTTCATTTTCATCATCTCCTAATGGCAATGTAAACGAAACTGTAGTTCCTTCATCTAATTTAGATTTAATCATCAATTCTCCTTTGTGAAGTTTTACTATTTCTTCACAAATAGAAAGCCCCAAACCTACATGTGAATTAGAATTGGATCCTTTGTAGAATTTACCAGTTACAAGTTCTATTTCTTCAAATGAAATTCCAATTCCCGTATCTATTATGGAAATTTCTGCAAATTTCTCAGTTTTTTCAATATTAATAATTATCGTTCCCTTTTCTGAGGTAAATTTTATAGCATTATCTAAAATATTAATGAAAACTTGCTTGATTCTATCTTCGTCAAATGTAGCGATGAGTTCTGGACTTTCATAATTCAATATCAAATCAATTCCTTTTGAACGAACTTTAGGGAGCAATTGGTTTTTGATGCGTTCTGCTAATTCAATTAAGTTTTGTTTTCTTTTTACGATTGAAATTCTTCCAGAAGTAAATCTTGAAAAATCAAGTAACTCCTCAACCATATTTGTAAGTCTGTCGCATTCGCTATCAATTATGTCTATGCCCATAGTTGTTGTTTCTAAATCTGACGGATCGTATTTTAAAGTTTGCGCCCACCCTTTTATAGATGTTAATGGTGTTCTCAATTCATGTGAAACACTTGAAATAAATTCGTTTTTCAATTGTTCTTTCTTGTTAATATTGTCCGTCAATAAATTCAAAGTCATTCCAAGTCTTCCAATTTCATCTGTGTCATTTTCTTTTGCTCTTACTTCCATATCACCTTTAGCCATTTTTTCGGCAGTTTTAGCAAGACTATTTATCGGTTTAATTATGCTTTTAGTCAAAATTTTACTCAATAAAATACTGAATAATATTACCAAAAACCCGAACAAAGCAAAAGATACGGACTTCACTCTTATTGCCCTGTCTACTTCTTTTAAACTTGAAATGTATCTTAAAACCCCGACTTGTTTTCCTCTGGATTCAAGTGGAACAGAAACAGAAATAATATTTGAATCAGAATAACTAACTTTTCCTGTGTATCTTCCACTCTGACCATTTATTGCACTTATTACATCTGATGTTTCTATTTTTTCTCCCAAATTAGGACTTGCAATTGAGTCAAATACAACAACTTGATTATTGTCTAAAATTTGCACTTGGCAGTCAGTTTGTCTGTAAAACTGGTTTTTGTCTTCGGCAATTACTTCATCTAATTCATAATCTGCCATATACGAGCTGTACAAATTTGTCGAATATCTTATTTCGTTGTTCAAAACGCCTTCCATTGTAGAATAATAATAAAACTTAGTAGCATAAATAGAAAATATAACAAGTATTATCGCGGTAATACTTGTTAAAAATACAAAGGAATACATTATTTTGTTTTTAATACTCATTATTTTTTATTTTCCCATCTGTAACCAACTCCCCAAACCGTTACAATATATTTTGGATGAGTTGAATCTTCTTCAATTTTGCTTCTCAATCTTCTCATATTGACATCAACAATTTTAGCATCACCTATAAAATCTTCACCCCATGCTTTATCCATCAATTCATCTCTAGTAATTGCTTTTCCAGGATTTTGCATCAAAAGCTTTATTATGTTAAGTTCTGTTGGAGTCAATGTAATTTCTTTTCCATTTTTATAAAAAGTTCTCGAATACATATCAAGTTTGAATGTTTCATCTTCAATAATTTGACTATTATTTTGTTTTTGCGGACTTCTTCTCAAAACGGATTTTATTCTAAGTATCAATTCACGTGGATTAAATGGTTTTGTCAAATAATCGTCTGCTCCTCTTTCAAGACCTTCAATTTTATCGTTATCTTGAGTTTTTGCAGTCAACATTATAATAACAATATTCGGGAATTTATTTCTTAAAATTTTGCAAACTTCAAATCCGTCAATTCCAGGAAGCATTATGTCTAAAACAGCAACGTCTGGTTTGTTTAGTTCTGCTAGTTCTACTCCTTTTTCTCCAGACTCAGCTTCCAAAATTTCAAAGCCTTCTCTTGCTAAATTTATTTTTGTAAATTGTCTTATATTATCTTCATCTTCTACTAAAAGAACTTTAATACTCATATCACACCTCATGTATTATTATAACCCATAATTTAGCTAATTCAATTGATTTAAATAATTGTTAAGAAAAACTTCAACCTCTTGTTCACAATTTTGGTCGTAAATTTTTTCAATGATATATCCCTTTCTCAAATTCACAAGAACCATTTTAATATTTTTATTGTATTTTTTATTCAAAACATAAGAATAAAACTTCAATTGCATGTGATATTTTTCGTACAAGTATTCTTGTGATTGTGAACTTATTTTATAATCATAAACTTTTATTTCTTCATCACAGAATTCCACTCTGTCCATAAATCCTGATATCATTAGATTTTCGTACAGCAAATTAAAATCCATTTCATTTTTATAATTTGAAAAATCTGTTATCAATTGATTAAAGTTTTTAGTTGCGACATTGAAAATTTTCTTCTCATCTTTATTTAAGAAATCTACTTCCTTAATACATGGAGAATTTACTCCGTCAGATAATTTCGCATACATGTGAACCAGATTACCAAGCAATATATAATTTATTGAAGATTGTTGCAGATTGCTATCGAAAACTTCTTCATTAGAATTCAAAATACTCGTAATACCAATTGGAGTGAGTTTTTTAATTTCTACTTTTTTCGGCTCTATTTTGTCGAATTTTGTGTCTAATGTCTCTATTATAAAAGGTTTCTCATTTAATTCCAAAAATCTAATACTTCCTCGTTGTTGCAAGTCTTCAATGTATGGACTTATTTGTTTAAAATGTCCTGATTTTTTCGAATTCGAAAATGATAACTCTTTTTTCGCACGTGTGAATGCCGTGTAGTACACGTTGTCAACTTCGTAATCTTCCTCTTCTTCTATTAATTTCTTAACTTTTTTCATTCTGAATTTTGAAAAAGGAAAATCTAGCACGAATTGCATTTGAATGTTTTCGTTGTCTATAAATAATAGAAATTTATCTTTATTAATAGATGGTTTTGACAAATTATCCACTATAACCTTATCAAAACCCAACCCCTTTGATTTATGAATAGTCATAAGTTTTACCAAATCACTGTGTTCATCTTCAAAAGACATTTGATATAAGTTAGTATTATTTTCAAAATAATCTACAAAGTCTTCTATATTATAGTTGTTGGAATCAAATTGCTTAGCAATTTCCAAAAATTTAATCACATTTGCTTTTGCTTGAAGTTCGCTAAACAAACCTAAGTAATCAATCTGTTCAATATAATTAGATATAGAGTCGTAAATAGTATATTTTGTAAGATTTTCCGTAAATTCCTCTGCTTGTTTATCAATTATTTTCATTATTGATTGATATTTTTCTGTTTGATTCAATATTTCATTGTAATCCACATCATAAACATTAGATAATATTCCGACTTTGCTTATTTCATCGTCATATCTTGCGTATTTTATGAACTGAATCAGATTTAATATTTCTCTGCATTCTTCCAGTCCTTGTTTGTCGAAAATATAATAAGGAATATTTCTGTTATTCAAACTTTTTTCGTATTCCGAGAAATCATTCTTAGTTCTAGCTAAGATTGCAGTGTCTTTAAAATTATTTTCATTAATGCATGAAACCAAAATATCTGTAGAATCATCTTTTGTTTTTGCATCCTTATTGTTGAGTTTAAATTCATCTCTACCGATTACATCTCCAATTTCATTAACTGCGACTAAACTATCGTATCGGTCCTTCATTTTATTGGAATAAATGTAATTAATAGGCTCCATTATATTTGGATGAGTTCTATGATTTTCATAAAAAGTGATGTCTTTCCCGCCACTTTTTCTTATATCTTCCCTAGTTTTCTCAAATACTTTGATGTTCGCTCCTCTAAAACTATATATAGCTTGTTTAGGGTCTCCAACTACAAAAAGATTGTTCCTATCCAAATCCTCTTTATCACTGCATAACATATAAAAAATATCTCTTTGTAGATTTGATGTATCTTGATATTCATCTATCATAAAATATTTGTATTTTTCTTTACAAGATTTTAAAATATTTTCATTTCCCAGAGCTTTTTTGCACATTATTTCAATATCATTAAAATCTAAGAAGCTTTTTTCATTCTTTTTTATTGAATATTCTCTGCTAATTTCTATCAAAATATCGAAAAATCCTTCATATAAATCTACATATTGTTTTTCTTTATTGGAAAGTATAGCGTCAACTCTTTTATTTATTTCATCAATTATTTCTTGAACATTTTCTTTCTTGCTCTCTCCAAGATTTTCAAAACTTTCTAACAAAAATCTAGTATATTCTGTAATTTCCAAATTTTGTTTATCATCATGCAAAAATTTATATAGTCTACTATTTTTCGTAAGTCCTTTGATATTATCTGATTCTTCTCTTAGATCAAATAGATAACTTTTTATTCCGATAATGTCTTCATCGTCAATATTTCTAAGATTAGTTAGTTGAAGAATTGTTTCTCTTTTAATAACTTCAAATTCGATGTTATTCGTCCTTAATTTATTGAAAGAATCTCTGATAATTTTAAGAGTATCTGTATATGAAATATCTAACACATTGCCAAGTTTCTTGATAAAATCAATTCTATTTTCTAGGATTTTATCAAAAATTTCATTAATCATTTTGTTAGCTTGATCGTCTTCTATGATTTGAAAGCTAGGATCTATGGATAAATAGTACGAATTATCCGATACTATTTTTTTGCAAAAAGATGAAATGGTGGATACATTTATGTCGTCAACTAGTCTCGGATTGTTTAATTTTTGAATAATTCTATCCTTCATTTCATCAGCAGCTTTGTTGGTAAAAGTTATGCACACGATACTTTTGATATCAATACCATTTTCGTACATATATCTAAATCTTTCAGAAACCACCTCTGTTTTACCAGTTCCTGCACCTGCATTTACACACACGTTTTTATCTATAGTAGAATAAGCTAATTTTTGATTGTCGCTGAATTTAATCATTACTAGCTTCTCCTCCTGTGTTTTTTAACTTGCAAATTTTATTATAATCACAATATTTACAAGAATTTTCATCACTTGCTTTTACAAATAATCTTTTACTTCTAATATTTTCTCTGAACTCTTTCACTTTTTGTATCATAATCTCATTCAACTGATCCTTAGAAACATTTTGAAGATATTCATATTCTTCATTATCTTTAATGCTCTTGTATTTGCAACTTACAACATCGCCGTACGAAGAATATATTGCAAATTGAAATCCTTTGTTTTTGTCCAAATCTTTTGCTTTTCTAAAACTATTTTTCGATAATTTATAGTCTATTAATCTAATCTTACCTGCATCTGTTCTATCAACTCTGTCAATTCGTCCAATAAATTTAGTGTTTTCATCCAAGCTGACAATAAAATCTTCTTCTAATTTATATGGATAAAACTTTTCAGATTCGTTTTTCATATTGTAAATGTCAGATATGACAAAATCCTTGAGTTTGTTCAAATATTTTTCATAATCAAATTCATTTTCCTTAATATCCGTGTTTAATCCGAACTTTTCAAATGAATTTTTTAGCAATTCATCCAGACTTGAAACATCTAACTCACATTTGCCATATATCGCATCTCTTATTTTGGAAATATTGATTCCATAAAATTCTTCCAATGTGTTATGCAAAATAGTCCCGATATCCAATTGTCTAGACTTTATTTGTGGTTTAAGTTTCAAATAATATCTAAAATAGAACTTCATTGGACATTCAAAATATGTTTCTAGTTGCGTTGAAGATAATTCTTTCTTCAATATATATTGTGTTGTTTTGTCATCCACTTCAAAATCAAAAATATTCTTTGAAGATATTCTGTTTTCTATTCTATTCAAATGTTGTTTTAGAGAATACTTTTCATAAGCTGACACACTGTGAAGTTGTTTAGTGTCAATTTTTTTGATATTTTTCGTGTTAATTTTCCTTATTTTTTGATTTGATTTTACGTTTTTATCCAAAATCAACCTTGATTTGATGCTGCTTTCTGTGTTGTAAGACAGATATATTTTTTTATTCGCTCTTTTTATAGCATCAATGAATCTATCAATATTTCTCTTTCTATTTTCTCCGTCTGATAAAATATCAACTCCTCTTTTTTGTAGAAATTCTATATTTTCTTCATTATTAAAGAAATCGTAATTAATTTTGCCTGGAATTACATCATCATTCATATTAACCATGTATAAAACATCGTAGTTTGAAAGTCTAATATCCGTAAGGGAGTAAATTCTAATTCCATCAACTAAATAATCTGTAGAATCAACCTTCAAGTTTTTTATCAAATCCATCAAATAAGAGTTAATATTTTTTGATTTTTTAACAAGTTCAGCATAAGTTTTATCCAAATCTTCAAGGATTATCAAAAGTTTTTCAGAAAACAAAGTAAATCCTGTATCATCACTTTCTTTCTTTTGAATTAATGTTATAAGATTAGACAAAACATTAGAATCTGTTTCTATAAATGATAAATAATACGATTTAATATCTTTTAGAATTTGCAAATTAGTTTCATAATTCACATTTACTTTTAATATTTTTTCTAAATCTTCCCAACTATCAAACTCAAAATCCGACAATATGTTTCTGAAAGTAACTTTATCCTTCAAATCAAATTCCAAAAAACAGCTATCCAATGTAGAGAAAATATATTGCTTTAAAGTTTTCGTATTATCAAGTAGATTAATTATATCTAAGAAAAATTTATAATCACGATATGAAATATAATCGTCTCCAAAAACTGGGATATCGTGTAGTTTCAATGAATTAAATATTTCCCTTTTTGAAGAATCTTTTTCTAAAAGAATTGCCATTTTGTTATAATCATAGGTGTATGAATCTTTTGATACTTCATCGATTAGTCTGTCTTTTTCTAAAATTTCATTGGTTAATTTAACTACCTTTTTTTCAATAAATTTATTTGGTTTTGATTTTTCATCATTTTGAATAGCATCAAATCCAATATCTTGCAATTGATTTACTAACTTACTTTTGTATTCATTATAATAATCCATGAAAACATAAACATTAACATCGTAATTTTTTAACTGTTTTATTACTTCCAATTCAATTGGTCGAAACTCACTAAATCCATGAATGTAAATATCCTTGTTTTTTTGAAGATTAAGATTTTTTGTGTTATAGGCATCAAATTTATCCAGAAGATTATATTGTTTCATAATGCTTTGGTATTTATCATACACTTTGCTCAAAATATTTAAGCTAACATTTTGACTAGAAATCTCTTCAAGTTCATCTATTTGTTTATTTGAATACTTACATGCAGATATAAATCTTTTGGATGAATTTATCATTCCATTAGAATTGAAGAATTTATTATCTTCAAACTCACCTTCATCGATAAGTTCTTGAATTGCTAATCTCAAAATTAGATCTGTCAAATATGTTGAAATATCTGAAGCATTCACTAAATCGTCAATAGTCCAAATCTTGACGTCGCATAGCACTGATTGTTCTTTTAAAAACTTATTTCTAATATTCTTAATTAGCTTTCTATTTGGCAAAATCAAAATAAAATCAGTATTACCATTTCTAATTTGATTTTTTAAGTAAGATATATTTTCATCAAAAAGCTTTGAAGAATTTGAATTAGTGTACACAATTCTCTTATTCATTGTAATCTCCTATGAATTCTTGTAAAATTGAGTTTTTAGGTACTATTGAATCGTCTTTTATTTCTATAAAATAATTCAAAATCGATTTTAACCTTTCAATCTCTGTAAAGTTTGGACCGTTTTTGTCATAATTTTCCACTAATTTCAAGACGTATTTTTTCAAAATATTAATTTCATAAATTAATGAGGAGTCTATTATACTGTCTGCTTCATTTTGATATGGAAAAACATTAATATATTCAGCCGCGTGAACTCTTGGCCACTCAGACAATGTATCGTCTACACTTTTATCTCTTTGAACGAAATCTCTTACCATTCTTCTCATAAGTCTCATATCTGTAGTTGATATTCTATTGTGACAATCAATACTTAGTTGTGTCAAGGCTGATACATAAATTTTGTATTTGTCCTTGTCTGGAACTAGACTTGTAAGTTTTGGATTAAGTCCATGAATTCCTTCCACAATTATAATTCCATTTTTGTCAAGTTTGGTGTAAGTATCGCCATATTCTCTTTCACCTGTAATGAAATTATAAATTGGCAAATTAACATAATCGCCTTCCAATAATCTCATTAAATCTCTGTTAAACGTTTTTAAATCAAGCGCATTAATCGATTCGTAATCCCTGTTGCCTTCTTCATCCAAAGGAGTGTCGACTCTATTTACAAAATAATTATCCATCGAAATAGGAATAGGATTTTTGCCTCTTACAGCTAATTGCACAGAAAGTCTTTCAGCCATTGTTGTTTTTCCTGAAGATGACGGTCCCGATATTTGAACTAATCTTGCATTGTTGTAAATAATTTTGTCAGCAATATATGAAATTTGATTTTCAAAATAAGCTTCATTTACGCTAACCAAAAAATCCATATTTCCATCCTGAATTTTTTCATTCAAGCTTCCCACATAACCAATATCCAACATTTCAGTCCATTTTTTTGATTTAGAAAATATTTTTGAGAGAGCTTTTTGTTCTTTAAATTCAGTAAATTCACCAGTTCTGCTAACACTCAATGCAACTCCTGGAAAATAATTGATAAGTTTGTAGTGTTTCAAAAATCTCGTAAATGGAGCTACAAATCCTTCTATACCAAAGTAATGATTGTGACATTTGTACAAATACACTTCATCCTTGTCTAAACTTTTTAGTAGTCTTGATTTTTGAATGTATCCTTCCTTTTCAAAAATATCAAAAGCTTCTTTTCTGGAAACTTTTACTCTTTCAATTCTAATATTTTGATTAATCAAATCATCCATTAGTTCTCTGATTTCTTCCAAATCTCTAAAATGAATTTCGTTGTTATTTTCGAATTCAAGATACATATAGTCCCCAATTGTATATTCAACTACCAATTGATCTTCGGGAAATTTTATTTTAAATGCCAATAGTAGCAGCAAAATTCCTGTTTTCATCAATGTGTCTTGTGAATAAATGTTGTTTTCATTTACAAACTCAATCGTATCTCCATCATCTACACTACTCATAATATCAACAAGTTTATTGTTTTTTAATGCAACAATACTATCTTCAAACCCAAATTGAATGCCATAATCATAAATCGTCTTATTTTCATATTCATATGTTTTATTCTTGTTAATTATCTTAATCATATTTACTCTCCAAATCGTTCAATATTTTCTCAAATAAATCATCCCTTTTGCTTTCAAAAACCATAGATTCATATTTTTGATATTTTTCCATTTTTTCTGGAAATATTAGCTTATACGAATGTAATAATTGAAAATTCAAATCGTACTTATTTTTGAAATATTTATTAACATCTCTGTTTCCATATTTAATATCGCCAATTATTGGGTGATTAATGTGTGACAAATGAGCTCTAATTTGATGAGTCCTGCCCGTCAATAAATCTACATTAACTAGCGAATATTTCCCGAAATTTTTCACATTCCATACTTTTGTCATGCTTTTCTTTCCACTAGAATTTATCACAGATTTGTTCTTATCGATATCTTTTTCTAGCGCCAAATCAATTGTTTGGTCTTTGAGGTTACCAACCACAATAGTTTCGTAAATCTTAGTAATTTCGTGTTTTTTGAATAAATCATTAAAATATTTCAAGCTATCATAAGTTTTTGCACCAACAACAATACCAGAAGTATTTCTATCCAATCTATTTACCAAAGCTGGTGTAAATGTGGAGTTTTGTGTTGGCGTAAACTGATTTGTTTTTATCAAATAACTTACCATCATATCCACTATGTTTTTCCCATAATCTTGAGGATTAGCCGCGTGTGATAATACTCCTGTTTTTTTATTAATCAATATCAAATCATCATCTTCATAGATTATATCCAAGTTAAAATCCTCAGCAGTGTATACCTTATTATCTTGATATTTTTCAATAACTTCATCGTACAAATAAATATTTACCACATCGTCTATTTTCAAATTGTAGTCAGGTTCTGTCCTTTTTTTATTAACTTTTACTTTTTTAGTTCTGATAAGTTTTTGGATATGATTTTTGCTCATTTTTGGCATCAATTTCATAATAAACCTATCTACTCTTTGGTTGCTATTTGAATTATCTATATTTATATGTCTCATTATTGCTCCTATTTGAAAAATTGTTAATAAATCATTATAATTTAATAAGGAAGGTGAAAAATGAAAAATTTTATTGATACAATAGTAGACTTTATTTATAAATTTGCAAAGCTTTTATTATTATTGCTCATTCTAGTAGTTACGACATTGTATGTTTACAAAACAATTGATTCAATGTTTTCCAAAAACTATACAAGTTCTCAAACCTACTCAAAAGATTTAAAAATCCAACAAGTTACTGAAGAAGTTAAAGACATTGAAATCACAATTCCACCTGAAGCGAAAGACTTAGATGTGTCAAAGATATTAATCAGTGGAAACATAATTACGAATGAACAAGAATTCTTAGATTACTTAAAACAAAACAATGTTACTGCTTTTAAGGATGGCAATTACAAATTAAATAAAAATATGACTACAGAAGAAATAGTAAACCAAATAAAGAAATAATTAATATCCCTTATTGACATAAGAATCGATAAGGGATTTTTTCTTTATTGGTTCAAAAACATTATTTGCTATCAAATGTTGTTTGATATTTTCATTTATTGTGTGAAAAATCATCTTTTCATAATCTTTGAGTACAATTTCAAAAAGATTATCCCTCATTCTGTAGGACAAAATGTCTATGTAATATGCTTCAACATTCTTGTATTCTATTAATTCCAAAATCTTTAAAATTGTATTATCTTTTTCTAAGTAATAGTTTCTGCATTTATTTAAAGATGCAATATACTTCTTAGGTTTTTTGTTTTTGTATTTGTTAGCTATTGTATTGTATTCCTTAGCTTTTAAATTATAATACTGATAATTAAAAACCCCCTCGTTTACTGTTTTAATATCAGTAAAAGGTCTTAGATTAAAACTATTAATCAATACGTTGTTTCTTGAAATAAATTCCTGTTTTGTTATTTTATCCTCATCTAACAAATCAATCAATTCATTTCTTTTTTTTACATAAAAATCTACATTTCTTTTCATAATTTTCCTCTAACTAAATTATAATTCATATCTCACACTTTTCAAAATTTGCAAATAAAAAAACGGTAAAATATTTTGAAAATTATTTTACCGCTAATATTCTTATTCTATTATTGAAATATCATGATTTATAATTGAGTAAAATTCGTCTTGAATTTTTTGAATATCTCTGTTGTGTTTTCCCATAACATACATCATTTTACACACAACTGATTCTAATGTCATATCTTTGGATTCCAATACATCTAACTTTTCTCTGATTCTCATACCAACTTGGTATACTCCAATATCTGAGCCTTCTTGTGGAACTTGAGTTGTCATTACAATAATTTTATTAGTTGAGTATCGATCCATTAATCTTAGAAATTCTTCAGATATTCCTACAGGCATTCCACCCACTCCATAACTTTCTACGATAATACAGTCGTATTTTTCGAAAATATCTTCTAATATATCTGCTCTCATTGATGGAATTAATTTCAACAAATATACGCTGTCATCTAGTTTGTCGTAAAATTCTACAGTATTATCTGATTTATCATCAATGTATCTTAAAACTTTTCCATCGTGAATTATTGCAATCAGTGGATAATTAATAGAATCGAATGCATCAAAACTTTTTGTTCTAACTTTTCTAGCTCTGTTTCCACAAATAACTTTTCCATTGAACACTATATTGACACCGTGTGATTTTTCTTTACTAGCAAATATCAATGCGTCTATTAAATTATTCTTTGCATCTGTAATATCATTTGAAATTGATTTTTGAGCACCTGTTATTACAATTGGTTTCGGACTTTTTTGAATTAAATACCCTAACGCAGATGCGGTATAAGCCAAAGTATCTGTACCGTGTGTTATTACAAACCCATCGTATTTATTGTAATTTTCTTTTATAGTTTGTTTGATATGTAGCCAATGCTTTGGTTTTATGTCTGTTGAATCAATACTGAACAAACTTATTGTATCCAATTCAAAATCAAATTTCTTAAATTTTACATATTCTAATATATCTTTTGCTTGAAGACCTGGTGCTAATCCTTTATCTGTAGCAACGGAAGCTATAGTTCCTCCAGTTGTAATTAATAGTAATTTTTTCATACACCCCTCCTAGAAATAGTATAACACTTTACTTTTAAAAATTGTAAACAAATAACTTTACATACAATTTACAATAATATTATATGAATTTTAAACATTACATGTATTCTATTAGTGAATTAAATATGAAAGGATGATTTATTTGAAAATCAAAAAATTTATGTTAGTTGCTATGATGCTAGTATTCGGAGTATTCATGGTAGCATGTGCAAAACAAGATGATGGAAAAACATCAGACAACTCAAACAAAACAGAAACTACTTCTACAGATTCTAAATCAAACGAAAGTGCTGGAGGAGAAATTCACGTAGTATCAAGAGAAAATGGTTCAGGTACTAGAGGAGCTTTTACAGAAATCACTAAAATCTTAGAAAAAGGTGCTGACGGTAAAGAACAAGACAAAACAGTTTCTTCTGCAATCGTACAAAACAGTACTAACGCAGTTATGATGACTGTAGGTCAAGACAAAGACGCTATTGGATATATTTCATTAGGTTCATTAAACGACAAAGTTAACGCAGTAAAAATCAACGGTGTTGAAGCAACTTCTGAAAATGTTCAAAAAGGAGACTACAAAATCTCAAGACCTTTTAACATTGCTTACAAAGGAGAATTAAAACCACTTCCAAAAGATTTCTTAGATTATATTCTTTCAAAAGAAGGACAAGAAATTGTTAAAAAAGAAGGTTATGAACAACTTCCTGAAGAAGCTAAAGCTTACAACAAAAATTCTCAAAAAGGTAAAATCGTAGTTGCAGGTTCAACTTCAGTTTCTCCATTAATGGAAAAATTAGCAGAAAGCTACAAAGCAATGTATCCAGAAGTAGAAATCGAAATCCAATCAACAGGATCTTCAGCTGGTATGAACTCAGCTATTGAAGGTGTATGTGATATCGGAATGGCTTCAAGAGAATTAAAAGACAAAGAAAAAGAACAATTAAAAGCTCAACCTATCGCAATCGATGGTATAGCAGTTATAGTAAACAAAGAAAATACAAAAGCAACAGATTTAACTCTAGAACAAATAAAAGATATCTTCACTGGTAAAGTTAAATCTTGGTCTGAAATTTCTAAATAATTCCTCTCAAAAGGCAGATCTCTTATGAGGTCTGTTTTTTATTTTGAAAGAATTTATTTTACATTTGTAAAATGCAATGTTTCCCTATTTCTACAGTCTTTTACTTTTTAACTTGAAAAACTTTACATTTAATTAACATTATTATCGCATTAATTTTACAAGCTCTTGATAATATTAAGGTGATAAAAATATAGAAAGGATTTAATATGAAAAAGAAATATTTATCTGAATCAATAATGAAA
The DNA here is from genome assembly GCF_000159695.1 of Finegoldia magna ATCC 53516. Taxonomy (NCBI): domain Bacteria; kingdom Bacillati; phylum Bacillota; class Tissierellia; order Tissierellales; family Peptoniphilaceae; genus Finegoldia; species Finegoldia magna. The sequence goes on along the minus strand of NZ_CM000955.1, from coordinate 1,385,888 downwards.
TACGTATTTTTAGTATCAGCATTGACTTCTATTTTTGCGATTGTTTTAATATGTTTTTTCATTTTTGGTGAATCAATGCCTTTTATAAAGAAAGTTGGCTTAACTAATTTTATATTTGGTAAGGATTGGGCTCCGGTCGATGTCCCTGCCCAATTCGGTATACTTCCAATGATTATCGGTAGTATTTATGTAACTATTGGCTCCATAATTATAGGAGTACCAATTGGAATTTTCACAGCGATTTATCTTGCAAAATTCTGTCCAAAAAAATTATATAATTTTTTGAGACCTTGTATTGATTTAATGGCTGGTATTCCATCCATCGTTTATGGTTTCTTCGCCTTAATGGTTATAGTTCCAATGATTAGAAAAGCTTTTGGAGGAACTGGTATGAACATAGTCACAGCTTCTATTCTTCTAGGAATTATGATTTTACCGACGATAATCACTTTATCTGAAAGTGCAATAAATACTGTTGTAGATTCTTATTATGAAGGAAGTATTGCACTTGGAGCTAGTCACGAATTAGCCGTAATGGGAGTTGTAGTTCCTGCTGCAAAATCAGGTATATTATCATCAGTTATACTTGGAATCGGACGTGCCATCGGAGAAACAATGGCAGTTTATTTAGTTGCAGGAAATCAACCTGTAATAGCAAAAAGTATATTCTCAGGAACGCGTACTATGACAACTAACATCGTATTGGACATGGCTTATGCGTCTGGTGCTCATAGAGATGCTTTGATTGCAACTGCGATGGTATTATTCGTATTTATACTTTTAATAAATCTAGCATTTAATTTGATTAAAAGAGGTGTAAATAATGGAAAATAATTCTATTGATGTAACTACAAATAGTTTGAGAAATTTAAGAAAAAATAAAACAAAAAGTATAATCATTAAAGGTTTTATTTATTTGATGGCTTTTATTACTTTAGCTGTATTGTTTTATTTAATTATTTACATGTTAGTTAATGGTATTCCCCATTTGAAACCTAGCATGTTTTCAAACCACTATACTTCTAAGAACGTATCAATGATGCCTTCAATTAAAACTACTGTTTTGTTAGTTTTATTGACATTATTAATTGCAAGTCCTATCGGAATATTTACAGCAATTTATTTATCTGAATATTCCAAGAAAACCTCGAAAGTAGTAACTCTTATTCGACTTGCAACAGAAACATTATCTGGTATTCCATCAATTGTTTATGGTTTATTCGGTATGTTGTTATTCGTTATGAGATTAAAGTTCAGGTATTCGTTGATATCTGGTGTTCTTACAATGTTCATAATGGTGCTTCCATTAATAATTAGAGCCAGTGAACAAGCTTTATTATCAATCGATGACGAATTAAGAGCTGGAAGTTATGCATTGGGAGCTGGAAAGTTGTATACTATAAGAAAGGTATTACTTCCTGTAGCAATGCCTGGAATTATGGCAGGTATAATCCTTTCTATAGGAAGAGTTGTAGGAGAAACAGCCGCTTTGATGTTTACATTGGGAACAGATCCTCGTGTACCTACTAGCTTATTCCAATCTGGAAGAAGTTTAGCGTTACACATGTATGTGTTATCTTCTGAAGGATTCCATGTAGAAGAATCTTATGCAACTGGCGTTGTGTTGGTAATTTTAGTTTTAATAATAAATATAGTTTCCAATTTAATAGGAAAAAAATTGACGAAAGGAAGTAAATAATGTCTAAGATAAGTATAAAAGATGTTGATTTATATTATGATGATTTTCAAGCCCTAAAGAAAATCAACATGGAAATGAAATCAAATGAGATCACTGCTTTTATTGGACCTTCTGGTTGTGGTAAGTCTACAATGCTGAAATGTCTAAATAGAATGAACGATCTTATTGATGGATGTCGAATCGAAGGTTTAATAACTTTAGATGGCAAAGACATATACGATAAAAATTACGATGTAAACTTGTTAAGAAAAAGAGTTGGGATGGTTTTTCAAAAACCTAATCCATTCCCTATGTCTATTTATGATAATATAGCTTACGGTCCAAGATTACACGGAGAAAAAAATAAGGCAAAATTAGATGAAATTGTAGAAAAATCTTTAAAAGGTGCAGCAATCTGGGATGAAGTAAAAGATAATTTGAAAAAGAACGCACTTTCAATCTCAGGTGGTCAACAACAAAGAATTTGTATTGCAAGAGCGTTGGCTGTTGAACCTGAAGTGTTACTAATGGATGAACCTACATCAGCTCTTGACCCTATCTCAACTAATAAAATTGAAGATTTATGCCAAGATTTGAAGTCAAAATATACTATAATAATGGTAACTCACAATATGCAACAAGCTGCTCGTATTTCAGATAAGACAGCATTTTTCTTGACAGGTGAAGTTATAGAATTTAATAATACTGATATACTGTTCTCAAAACCTGAGGATAAAAGAACAGAAGATTATATTACTGGTAGATTCGGTTAAAAAGAGGTGGTATTATGAGAAAATATTTTACGCATCAATTAGAAGAATTAAAACATAATTTAATTTTTCTTGGAGCAAATGTCGAAAGACAAATCGAACAAAGCACTTATGCTTTGGAAACTCAAGATTTAGAAATAGCACAAAAAGTTTACGATTCTCAAGAAACTATTTATGAAATGTCAAAAGAAGTTGAAGATACTTGTTTGAGACTTCTTACTACACAATCCCCTGTCGCAAAAGACTTGAGATTTATTTCATCAGCACTTAGAATTCTTTCTTGTATGAGTAAAATCGGAAACCACGCACAAGAAATTTCGGAACTTGTTATGTTGATTGGTAAATCACAACTTCCAAAAGATTTGTCAATGATAAGATCCATGGGTAAAAGTGCACAAAAGATGCTTGTAGAAAGTATCAACGCTTTTACTGATGATGATATTGAATTGGCAAATTCTGTTATAAAAAAAGATGATGAAGTCGATGAACTTTTTGCTCATTTCATGGAAGAATCCATAGAATTAATTAAATCTGGTTGTGAAAACCCTGAACAAATTATCGATTTAATTCAAGTTGCAAAATACATTGAAAGAATTGGCGATAATGCAGAAAGAATCGCAACCTGGGTAATATTCTCAGTTACTGGCGAAAGATACGAGGAAAATGCACAATGATTTGCTGTGTGGAAGATGACAAAAGCATAAGAGAACTAATTATCTACGCACTTAATAATGAAGGCTACGAAGCAATGGGATTTGGAGACTACAATGAATTCAAATCCACATTGTATTCTTCTAGCATAGATTTAATTATTTTAGACATTATGCTTCCAGGAAAAAGTGGTCTTGATATTTTAAAAGAAATAAGAAATAACGAAAAAACAAAAAGTATCCCAGTAATGATGCTTACTGCCAAGACAACGGAATACGATAAAATAGTGGGACTCGATAGTGGCGCTGATGATTATATGATAAAGCCTTTTAGTATTATGGAACTACTAGCAAGAGTCAGAGCACTACTTAGAAGATCCTCATTAAGTAAAACAAAATCGAAAATCATCTATAAAAATATTGAATTAGATTATGATAAGAGAACAGTTAGTGTTGATGGAGAAAATGTAGAATTAACTTACAAAGAATTTGAATTGTTGTATTATCTCCTATCAAATGTCGGAAAAGTTTTGACAAGAGAAAATATCATGACCAAAATTTGGGGATTTGACTTTGAAGGAGAATCACGTACAGTTGATGTTCATATAGCAACCTTGAGACAAAAACTTAAAAACGCTTCCAGCATAATCAAAACTATAAGAAATCTAGGATATAAAGCTGGTGAATGATGAAAAGAAGAATTTACACTAGAATTTCTCTTGTAATTATAATAGCTTTAGCAATTGGATTAGGTTTACAGACATTTATATTCTATAATTATAACAAATCCAAAGAAGAAACTTCCCTACTGCGTCAAATACAATACGTGGATTCTATCAGCGACAATAGTCGCGATAAGACTATTACCAATATAAAAAAGATTAAAAGAATTAATCCTACTAATCGATTTACAATAATTGATGAAGGTGGGAATGTTGTATATGATACTGATACCAATATAGATTCTTTGGATAATCACTCTAACAGAGAAGAAATACAAGATGCCAGAGATTCAAAAATTGGATCAATAACACGTAAATCTGATAGTTTTGATAAAAACATGTATTATGTAGCTATTCTTCAAGGTAATTCTGATATTCTTAGAGTAAGCTGCGAATCTGCTAGTTTTTTGAAAACTATTTTAGATTTATTACCATATACCCTATTGATATTAGCGTTATCTTTAATATTATTAATTGATATTAATAGAAGACAAATAAGACAAATATTGGATCCTATCGAAACTATTGCCAATGAATTAGATGATAACATCGTAAATGATAAAGAATCAAAATTGTTAGAACAACCTGTTTACAATGAGCTAATACCTTTTATCAATATAATTAGACGCAAGAATGATACAATAAAAAAATATGTAGATGAATTAGAAGAAAGATCCACTACAATTAAAACTATTACAGACAATATGAGAGAAGGTCTTATCTTACTTGATAAGAATATGAATGTTTTATCAGTTAATAAGTCAGCTGAGTTTTTGTTTGGTGCATCTGATTCTAAGTATGAAGGCAGACCTTTTATTTCGTTAAACAGAGATTTAAAAATTCATTCTGCTATTAGAGATGTAATATCAACTAAAACGGCGCATCATATAAATATTGAAATGCAAGGAATTCTATTATCAATGTACATTGCGCCAGTATTGGATGAAGATAACATCAACGGAGTTTTATTGTTCTTAGTAGATGAAAGTGACAAGATAAAAGCCGAAAAAAGAAGAAGAGAATTTTCAGCAAATGTTAGTCATGAATTAAAATCTCCCCTTACTTCAATTAACGGATATGCTGAAATGATAGAAAACAACATGGTTAGTCCAGAAAATGTAAGTAAGTTTGCTACAATAATACACCAAGAAGGATTGAGATTATTGGAGTTAATCGATAATATTATTAAACTTTCCAAGCTTGATGAGTCGGGAGATAACATTGAAAAAGGTTTATTCAATCCAGAAAAAATAATTGATGAAATAATCAAATCCAACCAAAATAAATTGGATAGTAAACAAATTGAGCTTGTTACAGATTTACAAGAAAATTGCTTGATATATGGAAACGAAAATTTAATTAAAGAAATGATTGAGAACTTAGTTACAAATGCAATCAAATACAACAAGATTTCAGGCAAAATTAAGATTTCAATATTCAAAGAAAATGACAAAACTAAAATAATCTGTGAGGATACTGGAATTGGTATAGCTGAAAAATACCAAAGTAGAGTGTTTGAGAGATTCTTTGTTGTTGACAAATCACGTTCTTCACAAGAATCTACAGGACTTGGACTATCAATCATCAAACACATCGTTGATATCCACAACGGATCCATTACTCTTGAATCAAAGTTAGATGTTGGAACAAAAATCACAATAACGATTTAAATACGGCAACTTATTGTCGTATTTTTTTCGTTAAAATGATATAATAGTTATGTTAACTTGAATATACAAAATTATTAAACGATTTAGAAAGGAATAAAAAATGCAAAAAATTGCTATTCTAACAGATACTACATCTGATGTAGATCCATCGATTATTAAAGAATACAATATTGTAGAAGTCCCTCTTCAAATCATTTACAATTCGGAAGTTACATATAAAGATAAGTATGAAAAAAATATTGACGACGTTATAAAAGACATCAATAGTAACACTATTAGTAGTTCGCTTCCCTTAGCAAGTGATTTGATTGACAAAATAGAAAAGATCATATCAGAAGGATACACACATATTATAGCTACATGCATGAGCTGTGGAATTAGTGGTACTTATAATCTATTTCAACAAATTTTAAGCTTATACTCGGATAAAATTACATATCATTTGATAGATTGCAAGTCATGTTCAATGGGAATGGGTTTTCTAATTGAAAAAGCTGTAACAATGAATGAAAGTGGAAAAAGTTTCGAAGAAATTGTAGAAGAATTAGAAAAGCTAAAAACAAAAGAGGATTTCTTTTTTACTGTAGATAAATTAGACTATCTTTACACAAGTGGTAGAATTAAACGCTCAAGTAAAGTCGTTGGAAATCTATTAAACATTAAACCAATTATTACCTGTATCAAAAAAACCGGTAATTTGGAAGTTATCGACGCAGTAAGAGGTAAGAAAAAAGTCAACCAACAAATCCTTAATTATATAATTGACTTCGCAGCTAACGATCATATAGACAGTATATATATAATGCATTCAAATCTTCAAGAAAATGCAGATGAATTGGAAAAAGTAATACAAGATTATTATCCTAATGTTAGAATTTATAAAAGACCTATTTCTAGTCTTTTCGTTATACATACAGGTCCTCATATCTATGGAGCTGTTGTAACATTAAAATAAGGAAGGCGTAATTGAACTGACCCCAAAAAGTTGGACCTAAAAACAACTTTAAGGAGGTCAGTTTTTTCATGACAAAATATAGTACAGAAATTAAGATGAAAGTGGTTAGAGCATACCTAAATAACGAAGGAGGATATAAATTTTTAGCTAAAAAATATGGTATAAGTTCGGCATCAATAGTTGAAAGATGGATTAATTCATACAAAACACAAGGATATGAAGGCTTAAAAATTTCTAGAAAAAATAATAGTTACTCTTTCGAATTTAAGAAAAATGTAGTAAAGTTGTACTTAACAGGAGAAATGTCCTATCAAGAACTTTCTAATCAATTTAAAATTAATAATCCCTCGATCATTGCTAGATGGGTAATTGATTTTAGAAATCAAGGACTTGATGGACTTATACCTAAAAAGAGAGGAAGAACTTCAAGTATGACTAAATATAAAAATAAAAATAAAGAACAAGTAAAGAAAGAATATTCTAAGGAAGAAATAGATGAAATTGCTGAACTTAAAGATAAGCTTTACTGGGCACAAATGGAAATAGATTTTCTAAAAAAAAAGATGGAATTAGAGGACGAGGAAGATCAGAAAATGAGAGAATGGCTAGAATAATTGACTCATTAAGAGAAAAATATCTATTAAAAGATTTGCTTAGCTATTTAAAATTCCCTAAGTCAACATACATGTATTGGAAAAAAAGATTTGACAGAAAAAATAAAGATGAAGCCTTTGAGAATCAAATCAAGAAAATAAGAAAAGATAATCCAAACTATGGATACAGAAGAATACATGCAATGCTTAGAAGAATTGGTCTTGTAATAAACAAGAAAAAAGTTCAAAGACTGATACAGAAGCTTAAACTTCAAGTAACAAACTTTGCACGTAAATCAAGAAAATATTACTCATACAAAGGAACAGTGGGTAAAGTAGCACTAAATAGGATAAAAAGAAGGTTTAACACTTCTGTAGTATATCAAAAAATCACAACAGATACAAGTGAATTCAAATACTATGAAACAGATAAGTCTGGCAATATGCAAGTAAAAAAACTTTACTTAAATCCTTTCTTGGATATGTTTAATGGAGAAATCATTAGCTATTCAATAACAACTTCCCCATCATTAGAGGTAATAATAACGCCTCTTGAAGAAGCGATAGAAAAGACTTCAGACTGCAAATATAAAAGAATCTTTCATTCGGATCAAGGCTGGGCGTATCAATTAAAACAATATACTAATAGGTTAGAAAGTGATGGAATTTTGCAGAGTATGTCAAGAAAAGGAAATTGCTTAGATAATTCCCCTATGGAAAATTTCTTTGGAATATTAAAACAAGAAATTTACTATGGTAGAACGTTTAAATCATTTAACGAACTAAAAAAGGCAATAAAAGAATATATAAAATATTACAATGAAGATAGAATAAAAGAAAAACTAGGATATTTAAGTCCTGTTGAATATAGGAAATTGAATGCAGCTTAGCTGCGATTTCTCCTAGGGGAAATATGAGGACAAAAAAACCAGAGACAAATATTTCTAAATGTCTCTGGTATAAAGTCCAACTTTTTGGGGTCACCTTATAATGCCTTCCCTTTTTAATTTAGTTTATTTTAATCCGCTTTTATTTTCTTCTTCTTTTTTGTTTTTTAAGTTGAATTCTTTTCTAGTCATAACATCAACTACTTTGCAGTTAACTTCAACAACATCTAATCCAGTCATTTTCTTTACACTTTGTTTTACAACTTCTTGTAGTTGTTGGAATACTTTAACAGCTGATACGCCGTATTCTAATATTACAGATACATCAATTGCAGCTTCTTTTTCGCCAACTTCTGCTTCTATACCTTTTGTAGCATCATATCCACCGAAAGTTTCTTGAATTCCTGAGAAGAATCCACCTTCCATATCTAAAACACCAGGTACTTCTCTAACTGCTATTGCAGCTATTTTTTGTACTACAGAGTTATCAAAAGTTAATTTTGATTCGTGTTTTTGTTCTTTTTCTTTTTCAGCTTTTTCTTCATTTACCTTATTTACTTCGTTGTATTTTTTTTCTTCCATCATTCTAATCTCCTTTTATACTATATTATTTCCTAAATAAATTCATCAAAAATCTGATAAATTTAGGATTACCTTCTTTATACAATCCATAACCATAACCTATACCAAAAAGTAATAGTATTAAGATTGTTGCCCAAAAACCAAGCTTTAAAAATGAAAGTGCAATTATTACACCTAAAATTCCATACTTAGTCGGTTTCCTTAATCCAGATAAATTTTTTATTAATCTTTCGTCAAATTTATCTTTTGGATCTTCTTTTACAAAAATTATTTTCTTTTCTTCATCTGGGGATTGAAAATTGTCCAACATATTGTTATTGTTCATTTTTACCCCCTATACTACCCTTTTGTTAGTAGATTTTGCCAAATCCAAGAATTTTACAGTAATATCTTTAACTTTGTATCCAGTTAAAGTTTCCAGATTAGTCTTGATATCATTTTTGATATTTTCACCAAGACCTCCTACATTTGACATATCCCTTACTCCAACCTCTACATCACAATTCATATACGGTTCATTTGAATTGTTGACTCTTACATTAACATTAGAAGTTCTGACATCATTAAATTTATTTACAGTACTTTTAACAGTGTTTTCAAGTGCATCTGTAGATATCATAACTTCTCCATCCTTGTCTTTTGAGATCAAGAAATCACTTAAATTATCAGAGAGTATTGCTTTAAACATTATTATAAGTGCCCCTAGTAAAATTAAGGCTCCAATAACTGCTAATATATAAAAGCATACCTCATTCATCATGAGCTCTCTGAGATTATAACTAACTTGTCCAAAATTGAATACTGTGAAAAACATTACTAAAGAAAACAAAATTAGTAATATTGAAAACAATATATGGACAAATTTTTTAAATCCACTCATAAAACCTCCTTGTAAATTATTGATATATTTGTTACTTGATATATATACCACATCAGAATAAATTCTAAACAACAATTTATTAAATTATAAAAAATTACTCTTTATTAATTGTTTTAAAAATGGTTTTAACCTCTAGCGCCTTAATCTAATTATACCCTTATTATTAATTTCTAAACATTTTAAAAATTAAAAACCCCGAAAAATTACACAATTTGTTCAGTTCTGATTTGTAAAATTATTTAAAGGGTATATAAATATTGAATAAAGTTACAATATAGATTAATTCAAAGGAGGCACATTTATGAAATTTAAAAATGTTACAGTTGCTGGTGGAGGCGTTTTGGGATCTCAAATAGCTTTTCAAACTGCATTTAAAGGTTTTGATGTAAACGTATGGCTAAGAAGTGAAGGTTCTGTAGAGAGAGCTAAGCCACGTTTTGATGCATTAAAAGAAACATATCTAAGTATACTAGATAGAATTAAGGTTGGATTATCCGATGAAAAAACTGTTAACTCGGTAATTATACCTAGAGGTATATCTACTGAACAATTAGCAATTGATGATATTGAAAATTTAAAAAAAGATGTAGAAGAAGGATTCAATAGAATTCATCTTTTAACAGACTTAGAAAAATCAGTTGAAAATTGTGATTTATTAATTGAAGCTGTTTCTGAAAATCCAGAACAAAAATCAGATTTTTATAAAAATTTGGCAAAAGTATTAAATGATAATACTATAGTTGCAACAAATTCATCAACATTATTACCAAGTTCATTCAAGGATTTACTTCCTCATCCAGAAAAATATCTTGCTCTTCATTTTGCAAATGAAATTTGGAACAATAATACAGCAGAAATTATGGGACACAGCGAAACTTCCCATGAAGCATTCGATGAAGTAGTAAGTTTTGCAAAAGATATAGGAATGATTCCATTAAAATTAAAGAAAGAACAACCTGGATATCTACTAAATTCATTATTAGTTCCATTATTAGATGCTGCAATGACTCTAAAGGCTTTGGACATAGCTGACATTGAAGACATAGACAACGCTTGGAGATATGGAACAGGCGCTCCATTTGGACCTTTCCAAATTCTAGATGTAGTTGGTCTTAAAACTGCATATAATATAACTTTAAATAAACCAGATGTAAATGATAAAAATTCTGTAGCATATCAAATCGCTCAAATGCTAAAGAAATATATAGATGAAAATAAATTAGGTAGAGGAACAAAAGAAGGCTTCTACAAATACTAATTAAATTGAAACAAGCTCTTGATTAAAACCAAGAGCTTGTTTGTTTTCAAAATATTTTATCAGTCAATCCAGCCGTAAGCTTTCATTAAAACTTCAACTGGTTTTCTTCCTTCATGACCATTAATTAATGGTTGAGTATCGGTATTTATTGCGTGAATGAAATCTTTGTATAATGGAGTGTGTCCGTTCCCGTACACATTATCGATTGATTTGTCATCTTCCAATTCTGCGGTTTCAGATTCATCTTCAAATACCCAAGTTTTTATTTCGTTAACAGCTAACCCACCGATAACGGCAGTTCCTGTCGATCCAAATACAGAAATAGTTTCTTCAAGATTTTTAGGATATACATCGGCACTACCTTCCAATAGTCCAATTCTACCGCTCTTAAATCTCATCAAAATTACACCGTAATCTTCCATTTCTATATCTCTTAGGAAAGTTTCTGTTTCAGCTTTTACGCTTACTAATTCATCATCCATCATCCATAACAATAAGTCTAGTGCGTGTATACATTGGTTCATCAATGTACCACCATCTAAAGCCTTTGTTCCTCTCCATGGTGCTAAGTTATAGTAGTTTTGATTTCTGTTCCATAAAACTCTTGCTGTGATGTTTGTCATCTTGCCAAATTTATTAGCATCAATTGTTTTTTTCAATTTTTGAATTGGAGGATTAAATCTGTTTTGGTGACATACCCCAACTTTTAATCCTTTTTCATCAGCTAACTTATTAATTTTATCGATTTCTTCCAAACTCATGGCCATTGGTTTTTCAATCAAAACGTGTTTTGATTGTTCTAAGCAGTAAAGAGCTATCTCACCGTGGTAACCACTTTCTGTTGAAATTGAACACATATCGATGTCGACTTCTTCTAACATTTTTTTGTAATCAGTGTATACTTTTACATCTCTGTCAGGAAATCTTTCCAAATATTCATTTCTTTTTTCGATTGCTCTTTCTTCAATAATATCGCATACTGCAACCAATTCCATTTCTGAATCATTGTTTGCAATTCCTTCTACGTGTTTATAAGAAATTCTACCACAACCAATGATTGCGCATTTAATTTTTTGCATATTACCTCTTATAATAATTCTATCTTATCTCTATTGTTTTCTACATTTCTTGTAGCGTATTTTGTATCAAATACAAATGGTGCATTGTCTACAACCATTTGATAATCAACATTTGTATGATCTGCAGTTATAACCACTAAATCATAACCTTTAACTACTTCAGGATTAATTTCTTTTAATGAGTAAGTCTTGGATCCATCTGGATTGAAGTATGAAGGATTGAATCCATCATAGTAATCGATAATAGCTCCTTCTTCTCTGAACTTATCCATAACAACAAATGCTGGTGAATCTCTTAAATCGTCGATGTCTTTTTTGTAAGCAATACCTAAAATTAAAACTTTTGAACCATTTAAAGGTTTTTTGAATTTTCTAGATAAAATCTTCATTGATCTATCTACAACCCATTCAGGCATACTATCATTTACAGTACCACTTGCTTCTATGATTGGCATGTGTACATCGTATTCTCTAGCTTTCCAAGTCAAATAGAATGGATCTAATGGTATACAGTGTCCACCTACACCAGGACCTGGATAGAATGCTTGATATCCATAAGGTTTTGTCTTAGCAGCGTCTACTACTTCCCACATATTGATATCCATTTTATTAGCTAATTTGGCAAATTCATTTACCAATCCGATGTTTACATTTCTGTATGTGTTTTCAAGAATTTTTTCCATTTCAGCAACTCTTGGTGAAGATACAGTCATAACTTCTCCTTCAAGTACATTTCTGTACAATGCTGCTGCAACTTCTGTAGATTCTGAACCAATTCCTCCAACAACTTTTGGAGTGTTCTTAGTTTTGTATTGTTTATTACCTGGATCTACTCTTTCAGGAGAAAATGCTAAGTAAAAATCTTCTTCACATTTCAAGCCTGAACCATTTTCCAATATAGGTCTCATTAATTCTTCAGTAGTTCCTGGATAAGTAGTGGATTCTAAGACAACGATAGATCCTTTTTTCAAATGTTTAGAAACATCTGTAGTTGATTTTTCAACGTAAGAAATATCTGGTTGTTGGTAAATATCCAATGGTGTTGGAACAGCAATAGCTATGAAATCGCAACTTGCAACTGATTCAAAATCACTTGTAGCTCTTAATTTTCCAGATTCAACGATAGCTTTTAATTCTGAATCAACTACATCACCAATGTAGTTAACTCCATCGTTAACCATTTGAACTTTTTCAGGTTGTACATCAAATCCAATGACAGTGTAACCAGCTTTTGCTTTTTCAACCGCTAATGGCAATCCTACATAACCTAATCCCACAACCCCTACTACTAGAGATTTATCTTCGATTTTGCCCAATAATTCTTCTTTTAAATTATTCATTTGATACCTCACTCAATTTATAATCATTTAATAAATATTTCTTGTCACATTTTTCACATATATAATCTGTGAGGGAAACTCTTTTTAGATTTTCTCCACATGAACATGCATATCCATGATGTCTAGCTGGATTTCCTACTACAATTTCGTAATCCCCGACATCTTTTGTAACAACTGCTCCTGCTCCAATTATAGCATATTTGCCAATTGTGTTTCCACAAACAATAGTCGCATTGGCGCCAATAGACGCGCCTTCTTTAATAGTTGTTTTTCGATATTCATCTTTTTTCTCAATAAAAGCCCTTGGATTAATAACATTTGTAAACACACAAGAAGGTCCTAAGAACACACCATCTTCACAAACAACACCAGTATACACACTAACATTATTTTGAACTTTACAATTATTACCAAGCGTAACATCTGGAGAAATCACAACATTTTGACCAATATTACAATTTTCTCCAATAGTGCTACCTGACATTACATGACTAAAATGCCAAATTTTAGTACCTTTACCGATCTTTGTCTCTTCATCTATATAGCAAGATTCATGAGCAAAAAAGTCCATTATACTATCTCCTTTATAGAATTAATAATATATTCTCTTTCCTCATCGTTCATTTCTGGGAACAATGGAATAGCAAAAGTTCTTTCTGAAAGATATTCCGCATTAGGGAAATCTCCCTTCTTATATCCTAAATCATTAAAAGCTTTTTGTAAATGCATTGGCACCTTGTAATAAGTTCCAGTAGCGATGCCTTTTTCTTTTAATTTTGATTCTATTTCTTCTCTGTTTTCTGATTGTAAAATAAATAAATGGAAAACGTGCTTTCCGCCTTCAGTTTCTGTTGGCATTACCAATGAAGTATCCTTCAAAGCGTCGATGTATTTGTGTGAAATACTTCTTCTATTTTCCGTATATTCGTCTAAGTGTTTTAATTTAATTCTCAAAATAGCAGCTTGGATTTCGTCTAATCTTGAATTGTGACCGATTAAATAATTGTAGTATTTCAATGGATTGTAAACAGTGTTGTCACCTGAATTTTGTTCCACAACCTCAACTTCTTCATCATTTAATATAGCGTAAGCTTTCATTCCGTTTTCGCCACTACCGTGAACCTTCAATGCTCTTATAATAGTTGCCAAATCATCATCATTAGTTGTGATCATTCCACCATCACCAAAGCATCCCAAATTTTTTGTAGGGAAGAATGAGAAACAAGCTATATCCCCTAAATTACCAACATTTTTGCCCTTATATTGTGAATTAATTGCTTGTGCTGCATCTTCAACAACATACAAATTATGTCTCTTGGCAATATCATTTATTTCATCCATTTTACATGCATTTCCAAATAAATGAACACAAATAATTGCCTTTGTTTTGTCTGTAATTTTTTCTTCTATTTGAGAAGGATCGATATTATAAGTATCCAATTCAACATCACAAAATACAGGTGTAGCTCCAACAAACCTTATAGCTTCAGCTGTTGCAAAGAAAGTATAATCAGTGGTTATAACTTCGTCTCCTTCTTTGATTCCCAAAGACTTCAAAGCTATAATCAAAGCATCAGTCCCATTTCCAACTGTAATCGCATGTTTAACACCTATTTTTTCGGCTATTTCTTTTTCAAATTGTTTAACATTTTCACCCATTATATATTGTGCATTTTTGAAACACTCTAATACATTTGCGTTTACTTCTTCTTCAATGTCTTTATATTGTCTTTTCAAATTCAACAATGGTATATTCATTAAAATCCCCCATTTAAAGTTTTAAATATATCTTCCAATTTATCAGTTAAAATTTTGTAATCATAATTTGCTGCTGCTTCTTTAGAATTTTCACAAAATTGTTTATAATCAATATCTTTTAAATTATAAAAGTACAATATTCCTTCCTTTAAAGCATCTGCAGAACCACTTTTTACTGTCTTACCACAGTTAAATTTTTCAATAATATCATAATTACATTTTAAATTAGATAATATAGGTTTGTT
Organism: Finegoldia magna ATCC 53516; assembly: GCF_000159695.1. Classification (NCBI taxonomy): domain Bacteria; kingdom Bacillati; phylum Bacillota; class Tissierellia; order Tissierellales; family Peptoniphilaceae; genus Finegoldia; species Finegoldia magna. The sequence goes on along the minus strand of NZ_CM000955.1, from coordinate 1,370,821 downwards.
TGCAGCTAAATACTCAAATAGCTTGTTAAAACTCATTCCATATTTATATAAATTAATATCTTGTCCAGTAATTACATTCAAATCTGATCTTGTAACTATAGAAGGTACATATCTTTTGTCAACAGAACCTTTAAAAACAACATTTTTTTGTGAATTTTCTCTAACTTTTTTTATAAGGCTTGCTTCAAATTCACCTTTCCCATAAACAATAAGTTTTATATCTTCATAATCAGAAAGTTTATTCATTGCATCAATCAAAGTATCAACTTGATTTGCTCGTCCTAAAGCGCCTGTATAAACAACTTTAAAGATATTTTTATCATCTAAATCTACATCTTCCAAATGATATTTTTTTATTGATTCATTGAAATCTTCTAGTACAACCCCATTATTTATGTGAAATACATTATCTCTATTAATTCCTCTTGATTTCAGATAGTCTTTTCCGCCCTCCATTGTGAATATTAAAGCATCTGAAGACTTATACACAGATTTCTCAATCGCATATAGGATTTTTGCCACAGGATGATTTTTACTGAACTTACCCATTTCTATAAAAGTTTCTGGCCATAAATCTCTTGTTTCACAAATTAATTTAGCGTGATTGTTTTTGGCTATTTTCCTTGAAGCTAACCAAGTTAAACTATGAGGTGCAGAACAATAAACAACATCAACCCCAGAGTATTTTTTAGATACTGACAATAGATTTTTATAGAATTGTATCATATTAATTACACGGTCTTTACCATTCCCAGTGTAATTTTTTGCCTTAATATATACAAATTTCAAGGAATCAATTATTTCTTCTTTATATTTTTTTTCATCATTAATCACATTTAAATCTGTTCCATGTGTAGTAGATGCTGTAAATAAAGTAACATTATGTCCTCTTTTTTGTAATTCTTTTGCAAAATTATAATGCCTTAAATATCTACCCTTCCCTGGAACATCAATATAATGATTTATAATCCAAATATTCATAAAACTCCTATAAAATCTTCAATGTTTGAAGAATTATTTTTATATCATTTAATAAATTAATATTTTCAATGTATTGTTTGTTTAGTTCGATTTTATTCGGCATAATTTCTTCCACATAAGTTTTTTCAGGATTGTCGGACTTATCCAAAATTTCTGATTCATCTCTGTATTTTATACTTGCTAAATCGGTAATTCCTGGTCTAATCTTCAAAATATCTCTGTCCGAATCCGAATACATATCGACGTATTTTCTAACTTCTGGTCTTGGTCCAACAAAACTCATATCTCCGACTAATACATTGAACAATTGTGGAAACTCATCTAATTTAGTTTTCCTCAAAAACTTTCCTACTTTTGTTATTCTAGGATCGTCTCCAACTGTTATTGCCATTCCCAATTTTGGAGCATCCACAACCATCGTCCTAAATTTCAAAATCGTAAAATTCTCATTATTTTTCTTAACTCTTTTTTGTTTGAAAAACACGGGACCTTTTGAATCTAGTTTTATAGCTATGGAAATTATAATCATTGGGATTGCCATAACCAAAATACCAAATAAAGATGCTAAAATATCAAATAATCTTTTGATGAAAAGATTAAATTTGCTATTTTTAAGGATTTCATCTACTCGATTGTTCATATTATTTACCACTAACTATATCCTTGTAAGTTTCGATTACATATGCTACTTCATCATCTGATAATAATGTGTGAAGTGGCAATGTTATTTCGTTTTTGTATTGTTCAAAAGTATTAGGATAATCTTTTATGTCAAATCCTAAATTTTTGTATCCAGTCATCATCGCGATTGGCTTGTAGTGAACGTTCGTAGCAATACCTTTTTCTGCCATCTTAACGATTATATCGTTACGAGTTTCTTCGTTGATACCTTCAACTCTTGTTAAATACAAATGACCATTACTTGTATAATCTTTTCCAAAATGATTCAAATAACTAATTGATGTATTATCAAAACCATCGTTATACATTTTGATTATTTCTTTTCTTCTAGCTAATAAATCATCGTATCTTTCTAATTGTGCAAGGCCAATTGCCGCTAATATATCAGGCATATTGTATTTGTAATAAAGACCTTTAATGTCGTATTCCCATGCACCTAATTTTGTTTTCGCTAATGCATCTTTGTTTTGTCCATGTAGTGAGAATAATTGTAAATCATTGTAAATCTTATCTACATCGCCAATATTTATAGCAAGCATTCCGCCTTCTGCTGTAGTAAAGTTTTTAACAGCATGGAATGAGAAAGATGCTATATCTTGGAATGATCCAATTTTTTTGCCTTTATAAGTTGAACCTAATGCATGAGCGCTATCAGAAATTAAAGCAACTCTACCCAAAGATTCTTGTATTTCATTAGAAGGTCTGAATATTGATTTCTTTGCTTCAATTACTTCGTAAATTTTATCGTAATCAACAGGAACGCCTGCGATATCAACTGGAATAATAGCCTTAGTATTTTCATTTATAGAATCATACAATTTATCATAATCCATAAAGTAGGAATCTTTTTGAACGTCTACCAATTTAATCGTAGCATCCAAATGATCTATAACTGAACAGCTTGCAGTATAAGTGTAAGCCGAAGTAATACATTCATCTTTTTTACCATTTACGCCCAAAATTCTAAGCGCACATTCCAATGCAGCAGTTGCCGAATTAAAGCAACAAGTCTTTTTCGATTGTGTATATTCTTGTAAGTTTTTTTCTAATTGTTTGGTTTTTGGTCCAGTTGTAATCCAACCGGATTTTAATGCGTCTACCACTTCTTCAATTTCTTTATCAGAAATATCAGGTGGTGAAAATAAAATGTTCATAAACAACTCTCCTTATTTCACTAACTATATATTATACCACTAATTTACGAATTTTTAGATATAAATGACGAAAAAGTTGACAAATTGTAGCATTCTTTCGATTTCAAATTTTCAACAGTTCTAAAATATTTCATAATAAAATGATATAATAATTATAGGTGATTATATGAAAAACGAAATCTTATTACAAAATGGTTTAAAAGTCACAAAAGCAAGAAAGCTTATAATATCGATTTTAGAAAAATCTGAACAGCCTATCTCTGCAGAAGATTTGTATGAGATTTTCAAGAAAAAAGAAGACTCCAATCTGTCTACGATTTACAGAAATTTAAAAATATTAAAAAATAAAGAAATAGTTGAAGTTGTTTGTGAAATTGACGGCATTTCATATTACAGATTAAAAGGCAAAAAACATAAACACAGTATAATCTGTGAATCTTGCGGCAAAATCATACCTATTGATCACTGCCCAGTAGAAAAAATTGAGATGGATTTGGAAGACAAAACAGGTTTTAAAATCGACTCACATTCTCTTGAATTTAGAGGGATTTGTCCAGATTGCCAAAACAAAAATGAATAGCAAGTAAAAAAGCATGACTTTTTAGTCATGCTCAATTTATTTGCCGTTTTTCACTTTCAGAATTTGAGACATTATCGAAATAGCTATTTCTTCTACAGATCCATCATCAATATCAAGTCCTACGGGAACATTAATACTGTCGACTAAGTTTTTGTCTACATTTCTTTCTACCAAGTTTCGTTTTAAAGTTTCTGCTTTTTTCTTTGAGCCTAACATTCCGAAGTATTTATGAGGTTTGTACAAAATATTAAAAGCAACTTCTTCATCGTGTTTATGATCTCTAGTTGCAGATATTATAAAAGTATCAGGGGTAAATCTCAAATCATCTATAGAATCCTCGATTTCTTTATTGATATATTTTTTAATATTAGAAAAATCTTCATTGTAAATGAACTCATCCCTATCATCTACAACTACTACTTCAAAATTAGTTAAAGTTGCAATTCTAGCTAGTTTTTGCGAACAATGTCCTGCTCCGAAAATAATCAACGTTGGTTTTGGGAAAAACACTTTACCAAAACCACTAGCTCTACCTCCACAACTCATACTAACCTTCTCTCCCTCATTCAGAACATAATCAAATTCGAAGTCACTATCTTTTTTTAAGTTTTCAATGGAATCTTTGATTACTTGGTGTTCGATAGCACCACCGCCTACAGTTCCGAAAGTTTTTCCATCCTCACGAACAGCCATAATATTTCCTTGTTTACCAGGAACTGAACCTCTATTTTTAAACAATGTTACCATCATACATTTATATCCGTCTTCCAAAGATTTGTACATTTCTAACAAAACATCATTTTGCATTCTTTTCTCTCCTGTTTTCTAACATCATAATTGCTTCCAAAACAGCTCCACCAATTGCTCTAGCTTTATCGCTAATTGTAAAACAGTTTTTTACCTCTTCATATCTAGGGTCAATATCAATTATTTTAAGTCCTTTTGTGACCTCAAAATCATCCCTAATCATTCCTCTTATTACGCCATCCAAAGTCGCTCTTATAGAATTATTTCCGACTTTTGCTATGATTTCTCCTTTTTTAACAATATCCGAAATATTTTTAATACGAGTAAATTGTCCATTACAATCAGAGTATATAACTCTTTCATTTGAATATCCATTGATAATTCCTGGAACTTTTGTATTTTTCTTTGCAAATCCTTGTTCGATAATTCTTGCCAAATCATGACCTCTCATCGTTTCAATCACAATATCGCAATCAACTCCTGCTTCAAAACCAGGGCCCAAACCAATCGTGATGTCTGCCATACCTTTTTTAAGTCCAGTATTTTTCTTCGCTAATATAGCATCCACCACGACATCGAATTTCTTCCTATCTAATATCGTAAGTTTTGGATCTACTATTATCACAGGATTGTATTGTTCTAAGTATTCGTCAATTTCATCCAAGTTTTCACACAAAACAGCCTCTATATCTTCAACAGTCGCTTTTTTTTCGTAAATTGCCTCAGAAAGCGATACTTTTCTTCTGATACTACTTGGATTTATAACTTCAGTAACAACGCATTTGAACCCAGCGCGAACAAGTTTTTGAATTGTACCAGTTGCGATATCACCTGCGCCTCTAATCAAACAAATTTTCTGCATTTACTATCCTTTCATAATCATCGTTTGTATCTATATCCATTAGTTCTCTTTCGAAATCTGCGTCTACATATTTTACATCATTCAAATTCTTGTTCTTAACTATTGAACCTTTTTCGTCGTATTTCAGTGATAATAATTGATTAAAAAACTTCTTTGAAAAAATTACGGGATTTCCTACTTTGTCCTTGAACTTCAGTTGACAAATTTTATCTTTCTCAAATGAATTAATTAATTTTTCTATTGAAATTTCTGTTAATAACGGCTGGTCAGAAACTAGGAAACAAATACCATCCATTTCATTGAAATAATTGACTCCTAATTTTATCGATTCGCTTTGTCCATTTTCATTGTTAGGATTATTAAGCGTTTTGATTCTGATTTTTTTGCAATATTCTTTTATCGTAGAATTATTCGTAATTACAACTCTATCATAAAAGTTTGATTTTGCTACCAAATCAATAATATATTCAAAAATAAATTTATCATTATATTGTAGCATTAATTTGTCAGTTTTCATTCTCTTGGACAAACCACTTGCCATTATTACTGCGCCTATTTTCAAAATTATCACCTAATCTATTATACACTTTTAGTTTATCGCAATCAAAAAACCTCTTCATCAATTAAGATAAAGAGGTCTTTGAAATAAAAATTATTGTCTATTCAAAGCGCCTTCAACCATTTGCAACAATAGTACTCTTGTTGTGATTTTACCAACGCTATTTGCCAATACTTTTACGTTAACTTCTGGATTAACATCGCCTGATAATTTTCCGTTTTCATCCAAGCTAACTCCAACATCTACTACATAAGAATCTTCAGTAAAGTAAGAATCATCAAACATTTTAGCTTTTCCAACTGCAGTTACAACCAAATCAGCATTTTTAGTAAATGATTTGATGTCTTCTGTTCTAGAGTGGCACATTGTAACAGTTTTGTTTTCTTTTATAAGCATATTGAAAAGTGGCTTTCCTAAAACAAGTGATCTGTTTACGATTACCACGTTTTTAACATCAAAATTGTAGTATTTAACTATTTCAACAACAGCTCTTGCTGTAGCTGGATAATAAGCGTCTTCTTCTGCTGCCAAGACTTTTCCTAAGTTAACCATTCCCATTGCATCGATATCTTTTTCTGGTGAGATTATATATTGAATTTCTTTTTCCAATTTTTTATCTTTTAATGGTCTAAACATCAATATACCGTCGTGTGTTTCATTTAGTTCTTTTATAGTTTGGATTAATTTTTCATTTTCTCCTTCTTCTAAAACTATTTGATCACAAGTTATGTTCAACTTAGCGCAGTTGTTTTTTACAGCTTTTTCGTAAGAAATATCTCCTGCATTTTCTCCAACTCTTACAGTTGCAACCTTAACTTCTCTGCCTAATTTTTTTACACCATCGATAATTCTTTTACCTAAATCTTCTCTAAGTTCTTTAATGTCTAAAACGTTCATAAAAGTATCCTTTCTATTTGTTCTTTTTTTGTATCGTATATTACAAATCCAGCTTGACCATCTCTTGGATAAGTTACAGATCCTGGATTGATAACCCAAACGCCATCAATTTTTTCATTAAAATACCTGTGAGTATGTCCATACAAACACATTTGGCAATTTAATGATTTGCTTTTTTCGACTAATCTTGTCACTCCGGAAGATACATTGTACTTGTGGCCGTGTGTTATGAAAATATTTTTATCAGAAATCCTAATAACCTTGTCATATTCACCACCAGCAACATAAAAATCGTTATTTCCTTTTACATAAATGACTTCTACTTTTAATAATTCTTCAAGTAAAATTGCATCATCGCACACATCTCCTAAGTGAACGATGATGTCAATTTCTTTATCAAATAAATAGTCATAAACTTTTGCGATTTTGTTATGTGTATCACTAATTATTGCTACTTTCATTTAAACCTTTCAAAATGATTTTGGCGTTTTCCAAAGCTCTTTTTCTGTGACTAATTTTGTTTTTCTCACAATCTTCCATTTGTGCAAAACTTTTATCGTAACCATCTGGCATGAAAATACTATCGTATCCGAAACCATGTTCCCCACACTCTTCTAGTAAAATCTTGCCATTTACTCTGCCTTTAGCTTGATGAATTTCATCATTTGAATCTATAATCGTAATTACAGTTTCAAAATAAGCACTTCTATCTTCTTTATCTTTCAATTCAGATAAAAGTTTTTGACGATTTTTAGTATCATCGCATTCATCTCCAGCAAATCTTGCAGAATATACGCCAGGTCTTCCAGCTAAAGAATTTACAAATAGTCCTGTGTCATCACTCATTACAATATCGTCTGTATATTTTTTTAGAAATTTAGCTTTGATAAGTGAATTGCCTTCCAAAGTTTCTGCATCTTCTACTGCATCTTCATTTATACCCAATTCAGATTTGGAATACACATCATAATTCAAATCAGAAAGAATTTCTTTTATTTCAGAAATTTTTCCTTTATTTCCTGTAGATAAATATATTTTTTTCATTAGATTTTCTCTTTAATTAATTCGTTGAACTTTTGAGGATTTCCTTTACCTTTTGATTTTTTCATACATTGGCCAACCAAGAAACCTATCGCACGATCTTTACCATTTCTAATACTTTCGATGGATTCTGGATTTTCGGCTACCACTTCATCCACTATTTGTTGTAGTAAATTATCGTCATCAACTTGTAATAATCCTTTTTCTTTGACATAAACTTCTGGGTCAAAGTTTTCGTTGAACATTTCCCTCAAAACTTTTTTTGCAGTTTGATTATTTATTTTCTTAGCGGAAGAAAGTTTAATCAATTTTGCCAAATTCTCAGCAGATATATTCATTTCTTCTACTTCAATTTCATTTTCGTTTACTTGACGTAGAACATCTCCCAATAACCAATTTGAAGATTGAACAGGATCATTTGAAATTTCTACAACTTTTTCATAGTAGTCAGCCAAATATCCGTTTCTTGTTAAAATATCAGCATCGTATTCATCAATCTTGTATTCGTTCATGAATCTTTCTTTACGCATTTGTGGAAGTTCTGGCAAATTATTTTTGATTTCTTCGATATAAGATTGTTCCACATAAGTTTTAGGAATATCTCCTTCAACTGAGAATCTGTAATCATTTCCTTCTTCTTTGTGTCTCATTACTATTGTAGTTTGAGTGTCCTCATCCCATCTTCTAGTTTCTTTTTCACCAATTTTATTTTCCTTAGCCAATTGGATGTGTCTTTCTTGTTCGTAAACCAAAGCTTTTGAAACTGATTTGAATGAGTTTAAGTTCTTAATTTCAGAAATTTTAGTTTTAAAATCAGAATCTTCATCGTAAACATTGATATTAACATCGCATCTCAACGATCCTTCGCTCATCTTAACATCTGATATTTTCAAATATTTGATTCTTTCTCTTAAAGTTTCTAAGAATTCTCTCGCTTCATCAGGAGTGCTCATATCTGGTTCACTAACTATTTCAATTAGTGGAACTCCCGCTCTGTTATAATCCATTAAAGTGTTTCCACTTTCGTTGTGAATTGATTTACCTGTATCTTCTTCTATGTGAATTCTTCTAATTCTAACTTTTTTACCTTTAGTTGATGATTTTAATTCTATATAACCATTTGTACAAAGTGGTTGATCTTCTTGTGTGATTTGATATCCTTTAACCAAATCTGGGTAGAAGTATTTCTTTCTGTCCATCTTGAATTCATTAGCAATGTCACAATCAAAAGCAAGTCCTGCCATGATAGCGTATCTTAAAGCTTCTTTGTTCATGTGAGGAAGTGCTCCAGGATGACCTAAACAAATTGGGCAGACATTTGTGTTTGGAACTTGTCCAAATTCATTCTTACAACCACAAAACATTTTAGTTTTAGTTGATAATTCAACGTGAATTTCCAATCCTATAAGTGTTTTTAAGTTCATGCTATCTCCTTTCAAACGCTAAAGCTGCATTCAATAAATTTTCTTCGTCGTGACTATTTGCAATTAGTTGCAAACTAGTTGATATTCCTGATTTGTAAGGAATTGAAATAGCACACAATCCACTCAAGTTTACAATTACATTGAAAATACCTGAATCATACACAGCCAATGGATCGTCTTTCCTGCTGTCTAATTCATAAGGTAAGCTTGTCATTGTAGGTGTAGCAATCAAATCAAAATCTTTGAAAATATTTTTGAATTCTTGTGAAAGTAGATTTCTAACTTTTAAACCTTGTTTGTAGACTTTTTGGTCGTTGGAACTTGCTAGATAAAAAGTTCCCATAGCAATTCTTCTCTTAACTTCTTCGCCAAATCCTTCGCTTCTAACCTTAACGAACAAATCTCTTGTATTTTCATAATCATCTGTCAAATATCCATATCTAATTCCATCAAATCTTGACATATTAGATGACACTTCACTAGTTACGATTACGTTGTATAAAGCATTTGCGTATTTCAAATATTCGAAGTCGATTTCTACTAAATCTGCTCCCATATTTTTAAGAATTTCTAATATTTCTTTGTATTCTTTGATAACTGTCTCATCATTGCTGTATTTTTTCAAATCAACAACGGCAATCTTCTTGCCTTTAAAATCATAATCTTTCTTTTGAACATTTACTTCAGATTGAATTGTAGTCATATCATTGTCATCGTGACCTGCAATTACATTGTAAGTATCCATTATATCTTCAACAGAATTTGATAATATACCAACTTCATCCAAAGTATTTGCCATTGATTGAACTCCGAATCTAGAAATCGAACCATACGTTGGCATAAATCCAACGACATTACAACTAGATGCTGGTTGTCTACTAGATCCACCTGTGTCAGTTCCCAAACTTACAACAGCCATTTCAGCTTTGATACTAGCAGCTGATCCTGATGAAGAACCTCCTGGGATTAATTTTGTGTCTACAGGATTTTTTGTAGGGCCAAAATAACTTGTTTCAGAAGAAGATCCCATGGCAAATTCATCCATATTAACTTTTCCAACTATAACGCAGTCTTCTTCTTTTAATTTTTTGATTACAGTGGCGTCATAAATTGAAACATAATCCTCTAACATCTTTGATCCACAAGTCATCTTCAAATCTTTTACATTGATGTTGTCCTTAACGCTTACTGCAATACCGAACATTTTTCCCAAATTTTCGTTGTTGTTTGCTTTTTCAATTAGCTTTTCAACTTGTTGGTCAACGAATGATTTGTCGTAAGTTATGAACACATTCAAATCTTTTTTTGATTCTATTAATTTATCCAAATCATTGTAGTAGTCCCTTAAACTTTCAGGATTTTCTACAAATTTATTTCTAAGATTTTCTATCATTATTCCACCACTTTCTTCAATTTAAAATAACCATACTCACGAGATTTTGCATTCTTCAATGCAACTTCTCTTGGAATTGATTCTTTTGGTGTATCTTCTCTAAGTATGCTGTGATATTGTGGCAAGAATTCCATGTATTCCACACCTTCAGTATCACATTCCATAATCATACTTGCAAAATCCAATACAGTATTGTATTTTTCATATAAATCATCCACGTTTTCAGTTAACTCAAGGTTAGCCAAATCATAGATTTTCACTACTTCATCTCGATTAATCATACTAACTCCTTTTTAATTCATGATTAAATTTTATCATAAATAAATTAAATTTATAAGTTGTCTAAGAATGAATTCAATTCATCTTCTGTCATTAATTTTACACCCAAATCCTTCGCTTTTGTAAGTTTGGATCCAGCTTTTTCGCCGTATACCACGTAATCAGTGTTTTTGGACACAGAAGATGAAACTTTTGCTCCCAAATTCGATAACTTATCTGTAAGTTCTTTTCTAGAATAATTCACCAAACTTCCTGTCAAAACAAAAGTTAAATTATCCAATTTCTTTTCAATATTTTCAGGGTTTTTAATTTTAATTCCTTTTGATAGAAGTGAATCTATAGAATGAGAAATAGTTTCGTCATGGAAAAATTCTACGATTTCTTCTGCAATAACATTTCCAATATCCTCGATTTGAATTAATTCGTCAAACTTCGCTTCTCTCAAATTATCAAAGCTTTTATATTTTTGTGCTAATTCAAAGCTTGTTTTCTCTCCAATTTCAGGAATTCCAAGTGCAAAAATGAAATTAGCCAAATCAACATTTTTACTCTTTTCAATTGCATTTATAAGATTTTGGCTCTTCTTTTCTTTAAAGCCTTCTAATTGCATCAACTGTTCTTTTTTTACATCGTAGATTTCTTCTATTGATGTGATGTTTAGTTTTTCTAGCAAAACTTTCAACGTTTTTTCGCTCAATCCATCGATATTCATTGCATTTCTACTTGCAAAATGAACCATTCTCTTAACCAATTGTGGAGTACAACTCATTGAATTTGGACAGAAAATATGAACTCCATCTCTAAATAATTCACTGTGACAATATGGACAGTAATGTGGAATTTCAATTTCTTCCGTATCTTCTTGGTCAGGATTTACAACTCCCATTATTTCTGGAATTACATCGTTTGACCTTCTAACGAAAACTTCTGAATTCAATCTTACTTGTTTTCTTTCAATGTCGTCAATATTATTAAGTGTAGCTCTTTTTACAGTTACATTTCCAATTTCTACAGGCTCCAACAAAGCCGTCGGCGTTACTTTTCCAGTTCTTCCAACATTCCATTCAACTTCTTTTACAATTGTTGTAAATCTTTCAGGTTCAAATTTGTAGGCTATTGCCCATCTTGGAAATTTGTTAGTGTAGCCTAATTTTTCTCTGGTTTTAAAATCATTTACTTTAATTACCACACCGTCTGTTAAAACGTCGATTTCATTTCTTAATTCAAAAATCTCATCGATAAACTCTGAAATTTCTTCGAATGACGTTGCGTGTTTTTCGTATGGATACAATTTGAAATAATTATCTCCCAAAAACTTCATCATTTGTTCTTGAGTTTCAAGCACGTTTTCTTCCAAATAATTTACATTGTAGAAATAAGCATCCAAGTTTCTTTCTCTTGTGACAGCTGGATCTAAATTTCTAAGAGCTCCTGCTGCTGCATTTCTCGCATTTTTGAGTTTTGGTTCATGAGTTTGGTTGTATTTTTCTAATGAAGAAAGTGGCATTACTCCTTCACCCTGAATTTCCATCAATCTTGTATCTTTTATTTTCAATGGAATTGAATTGATAGTTCTCACTTGGCTTGTAATAACTTCTCCGATAGTACCGTTACCTCTTGTAGTCGCCATCACTAAATATCCGCCATCATAAGTCAAATTTACTGTCAAACCGTCAAACTTAAATTCAACATAAAATTCAACTTGAGGTAATTTGTTCACGTGATTTTTATTGTAATTTTCTACAAATTCAATGGTTTTATTGACCCAATTTCTAACTTCTTCTTTGCTTTGTGCTTTTCCTAAACTGTACAACGTATTCAAGTGCACATGCTTTTCAAATCCCGATAAAACTTCTCCACCAATCCTATTTGTCGGAGAATTTGGCAGAACAATTCCAGTTTCTTTTTCAAGATTTACAAGCTCATCATACAACACATCATACTCTGAGTCCTCAATCAAAGGATCATCCAAAGTGTAATAATGATAAGCGTATTTATTTAGTATGTCTACTAAATATTTTATTCTATCTTTCTTTTCCATTACTCAACCCTTGTTAGTGGTGCTAGTGAGGAATTTAGCTTCTTCAATCCTTTTTTGTCGAAATTAATCGTCAACTCATCTCCATTGTCTTTTTCTACAATTCCAACGATTACACCAGTTCCGAACTTCTTGTGTGAAACCTTATCTCCAGCTCTGTACTTTTCATTGTTTTTAGTAACAGCATTTTGTTTCTTAGTGATTGAAGCTGATGCTTCTGTCCTGTAATCGTCAACTACTTTTGTGTTGAACGATTCTCTAAAACTAACCTCTTTATTAGGAGATTCGTCTTTGTATTTGTTTTCCATTTCCTCTATAAACCTCGATTCAGCTTTTGTTTGAAATTCGTTAAATCTTCTTCTCGATTGCACACTTGTAATGTACAATTTTTTTCTTGCCCTTGTGATTGCAACGTAGCACAATCTTCTCTCTTCTTCTACATCTTCATCAATTCTTGATGGAATAGTACCTTCTTCTAGACCAGTGAAAAATACAACATCAAACTCCAATCCTTTTGCCGCGTGGATTGTCATCATCGATACACCTTTTGTATTATCATCAGTTTTATCTAAATCGGTCATAAGTGATGAAGTTTCCAAATATTCTCTCAAGTTTTTATCAGGATTATCTTGAACAAATTGATATAAGGATGAAATGTATTCGTCAATATTTTCCAACCTCGTCTTATCATCTCTATTATTTGATTTTTCAAGATTAGCTCTGTATCCTGTTTTGTCCAGAATATATTCCATAAGTTCTGCAACATTCATCTCATCTTTCGGAAAGCTTTTAATTAAATAATAAAACTCTTGAAGCTTTTTAGCTGTAGCATTTGAAAAATCAGGAAGATCTGTATTTTTGATGTATTCCATCATACTAATTCCTCTTGATTGCGAACATTGCAACAACTTATCCATAGTTGTTTTACCAATTCCTCTTTTCGGCTCATTGATAATTCTATTTAATGCCATATTGTCATTCAAATTTTCAACAATTCTAAGATAGCTAACGCAATCTTTGATTTCTTTTCTATCGTAGAATTTCAATCCACCTACAACTCTATTAGGAATTCCTAGTCTATTCAATCTTTCTTCAAAAAGTCTAGATTGTGCATTGGTTCTGTATAAAATCGCCATTTCTTCGTATGGGTTTTGTCTGTATCTTTCTTGCTCGATCCATTGAACCACTTGTTCTGCCTCATCTATATCAGAATACATTCTTCTATATATAGGCATATCCCCTTCGTTTTTGGCAGTCCATAAATTCTTATCTTTTCTAAGTGAATTGTTTTTAATCACCGTGTTTGCCAAATCCAAAATAGGTTGTGTTGAACGATAATTTTGTTCCAATAAAATAACTTTTGCATTCTTAAAATCTTTTTCAAAGTTTTGAATGTTTTGTATGTTTGCTCCTCTCCAGCCGTAAATTGATTGATCAGAATCTCCTACACAGCAAATATTATCGTTTTTAGAAACCAAATTTTTGATAAGCTCGTATTGTGTATCGTTTGTATCTTGGTATTCATCGACAAACACGTACTTAAATCTTTCAGAATATTTTTCTCTCAAGTCGGGATTTTCTTCGAACAACAAATTAGTCTTCACAATCAAATCATCAAAGTCTAACGAATTGTATCTTTTTAATTTGTGTTCGTATTTTTGGAATAATTCCATAGTAAAAGTGCTTAAACTTATATCAAAATCTTCTTTGTCGATATTTTTTTCTGTAGCACCTGCATTTTTTAATCTAGAAATTGTATTGATTTCGTTTTTGATTTCGACATTTTTAGGATCTACTCCCATATCCTTTAAACATTCTTTTACAAGAGATATTTGATCTGCTCTGTCATAAACTGTAAAGTTTCTTTCGAAGCCAATTCTCTCTATTTCTACTCTCAGTATTCTAGAACAAATGGCATGAAAAGTTCCTATCCACATGCTGTCTACGTCTTCTTGCAGGATATTTTCGACCCTTTCTTTCATTTCTTTGGCAGCTTTGTTTGTAAAGGTAATTGCCAAAATTTCGTATTTTGAACACAATCCTTTCTCTAAACAATATACAATTTTCGTAGTCAAAACTTTTGTCTTCCCACTTCCTGCTCCTGCCAATATCAACATAGGACCATCTGTATTTTCGACTGCTTCTCTTTGTCTGTCATTTAAATTATCTAAATTCATCATAACTCCTTATGTATCAATAAAAAAATAAGTCGCTACAACTTATTTTTTCAAATATATATTCGTCTATGTTTTCTAATGTTCATTTAGGAATAATTGCAACTATTCCTTCTCATTATTATATCACAACTATCTGATTAGTCCGAAATAAATTAGAACCAATACGCCAAGAGCTATTCTGTAATAACCAAACACTTTGAAATCATTGTTTTTGATGTAATTCATCAAGAATTTAATTGTAATTACAGATACAATGAAGCTAACTGCAGTTCCCAATAATAAAACGAATGCTTCCATTGCTGTAAAACTAAATCCAAATTTCACAAGTTTTAGTAAACTTGCTCCAAACATTGTTGGAATTGCCAAGAAAAATGTAAATTCAGCTGCAACTGTTCTGGATAATCCTATGGCAATACCTCCCAAAATCGTAGCTCCCGAACGTGATGTACCTGGGAATATCGCTGCAATTACTTGAAATAATCCTACTATAAAAGCTTGTTTGTAAGTTATTTTATCGATACTATCGACTAATTTTTTGTGTGATTCTTTGTTTTTATTTTCAATTATAATAAAAAGAATACCGAAAATTATTAGTGCTAATGAAATTACAAAATAATTATAAAAGTGTACTTCGATAAAATCATCGAATTTAATACCAATAATAGCCGCAGGAATACATGCTACAATTATTTTTGCCCACATTATCATTTTGCTTTTACTAATTGATATAAGATGAGTTTGACCTTTTTTGAATGGCCATACCTTTTTCCAATAAATTACTACAACTGCCAAGATTGCTCCCAATTGAATTACAACTGTAAACATTGATTTGAAAGCATCTGACATATTCAATTTGATAAATTCGTCTAATAATAAAATATGACCAGTTGAACTAACTGGCAACCATTCTGTTATTCCTTCTATAATTCCTAAAAGAATAACTTTTAATATTTCTATAAACATATTTCCTCCAATTTCTTAACTACTCATATTATATGAAAAATCTGTTTATTATTCAATCTCAAATGAAAAAAGTGCAAAAGAATTTCTCTTGCACTTTAAAGGTTTAATTTGCTTTTATATCAGCCCATATATCGTCGTATTTTTCGACAAAATCTGATGGGTCTTTAAATATTTCCATATTTTTATGCTTTGATAAATCAGGATAAGCTGTAGCATCATCTTGAACTTCTTTGTCCAAAAGTTTTTTTGCTTCTGTTGATGGAAGTGAATAACCAATGTATTCTGCATTTAATTTTGCATTCTCAGGATCTGTCATAAAATTAATAAATTTTTCAGCATTTTCCTTGTGCTTTGCATTTTTCAAAATTGCCAACGTATCAAACCACAAGTTTGATCCTTCTTTTGGAATTACATATTCCAAGTTTTCATTTTCACCTTTAGCGACGATTGCATCACCTGAATACATTACTGCAATATCTGCTTCTTCATTGACCATTTGATTTTTAGTTTCATCTACAAGATAAGCAAGAACAATATCTTTTTGTTTTATCAATGACTCTTTTGCTTGTTCAAGTTCTTTTTCATTTCTAGAATTCATTGAATATCCCAACCTTTTCAATGCTACTCCTAGAGTGTCTCTTGTGGAGTTCATCATTATGATGTTGTCCTTGTATTTTTCATCCCACAAAATATTCCAGCTATCAACTTTATCTTTTACTTTGTTTTTATTGTAAAGAATTCCGACAGTTCCCCACATATATGGAACTGTGTATTCGTTTTTGGGATCGTAATCCAAATTTCTAAACTTCTCATCGATGTATTTGAAGTTTGGAATTTTGCTGTAATCAATTTTTTCAAGCATTCCTTGTTTAATCATTTTTTCAGCCATGTAATCTGAAGGAACGACAACGTCGTAATTGTTGCCTCCTTCTTTTACTTTCATATACATATCTTCGTTTTGCTCAAAAGTGTCATAGATTACTTTAATTCCCGTTTCTTTTTCAAACTTTTCTATCAAAGCCGGTTCGATGTATTCTCCCCAATTGTACACATACAAAACATTTGATTCATCTTTGGAGCAAGAAGTTAAAACCAATATAGTTAATAAAAATAATAAAATTTTTTTCATCTTATAATTCCTCCAATAGATTTGTTCTCTTGTGAAGAATCAACAACAGAATAACCATTACCAAAAACATAATTGTACTCAACGCATTAATTGCTGGATTTACGCCTTTCTTTGCCATAGAATACACAGTAACTGATAAGTTTGACACGCCATGACCTGTCGTGAAGAAGCTTATTACAAAATCATCAATACTAAGTGTAAATGCCAACAAGCTTCCTGAAAATACGCCCGTTTTTATTTCAGGAAGTACAACTTTTCTCAAAGTATAAAAAGGTGTCGCTCCCATATCCATAGCAGCCTCTGGCAAGAACTTATTCATCTGCGATAATTTCGGCAACACTGCAAGTATTACATATGGAGTTGTAAATGTTATGTGTGATAATAACATCGTGAAAAATCCGAATGGAAAATTCATCAAGTTAAATATTACCATCAAACTTACTGCCGTCACTATATCAGGATTTAAAACTGGAAGATAATTCATATTTAAAAGCAAAGTTTTCTTGTATCCTCTCAAATAATAAATTCCTATTGCTGCTATTGTTCCTAAAATTGTTGCAATTATTGTAGCTAATATTGCAATTAATATTGTGGTTTTAAAAGAAGACAAGATTTCTTCGTTGTGCAATAATTCCTTGTACCATTTGAACGTAAATCCAACCCAGCTTCCCTTCAAACGAGAATCGTTAAATGAAAATACCATTAATACAGCAATTGGTCCGTAAAGAAACAAAAACACCAATGCTAAGTAAAATTTCTTGAAAAATTCTTTCATTTTATTCTCCCTTCTCATTCGTAAAAGCTAATGAAATTAAAATCATAATGATAAGCACTACAGAAATTGCACTACCGTAATGCCAGTTTCCTGCTATTCTGAATTGATGCTCAATTATATTACCAATCAAATTGTATTTGTTACCACCAAGTAACGCAGATATTTCAAATGTAGATATAGCAGGAATAAACACCATTGTAATTCCCGTAATAACTCCAGGCAAACTCATCGGAAACACTACTCTTAAAAAAGTTTGCAACTTAGATGCTCCCAAATCGTAACTTGCTTCTACTAGTGAATAATCTGATTTGTCTAATATTGAGAAAATAGGAAGTATCATAAAAGGTAAGAAATTGTAAACCATCCCCATTAAAATAGCTCCTTCAGTGTAAAGCATTTTAATTGGAGAAAAACCAAAATGTATCAACATACTGTTGATTATCCCGTTTTTACCAGTTAAAATAATCCACGCATAAGTTCTCAACAAAAAGTTCATCCACATTGGAATAACTATCATAAGCATCAACACAGCTTTGTATTTTTTGTCTACTTTACTGATAAAATAAGCTGTTGGATAACCTATCAGCAAACAAATTACTGTACTTATAAATGCCAATCTTATTGAATTCAAAAGTACTTTTACATATTTTGATGTAAAAAATCTGTGAAAGTATTCAAGCGAAAATTGTGGATTAGAAAAATCTCTCAATGATCCAGTTGTAACTGAATAATAAATTATAAGAAACAACGGAAATACAATGAAAAATAGTATCCAAATAGCGTAAGGAATGGATAATTTCTTAAGCTTCATTGCCGCACCTCTTCATAATATGAATATTATCTGGATCAATGTTAATCCCTACCATGCTTCCTTGAGGCTTATTAATTGTTGACTGAGCCTTGTATTTGAAATCTCCTGTATCTACAAACATTTCATAGTGAATTCCTTTGAATCTGTCGCTGATAACTGTACCTTTGATTTGTCCCTTTTCTGGGGCAACTATCTCCACATCTTCAGGCCTTATAACGACTTGGACATTTTCATTTTTTGCAAATCCTTTATCAACACATTTCCATTTATGATTAGAAAATTCTACCATGCAATCTTCCAAAAATACTCCGTCAATTATGTTACTTTCGCCAATAAATTTAGCTACAAACTCATTCTTAGGTTCATTGTAGATATCTTCTGGAGTTCCTATTTGTTGAATTACACCATTATCCATAACAACAATAGTATCGCTCATAGTTAAAGCTTCTTCTTGATCGTGAGTTACATAAACAAATGTAATTCCGATTCTTTCTTGAATATTTTTGAGTTCGTTTTGCATTCCTTTTCTCAACTTCAAATCCAATGCACCCAAAGGTTCATCTAGCAACAAAACACTAGGTTCGTTGACCAATGCTCTAGCTATAGCAATCCTTTGTTGTTGACCACCACTCAAATTATTTATTTTTCTTTTTTCAAAACCAGACAAATTAACAAGTTTCAAAACTTCTGTTACTTTTTCTCTGATTAATTTTTCGTTCATTTTTTTGATTCTCAAACCAAAAGCAATGTTTTCAAATACATTCATATTAGGAAATAGAGCGTATTTTTGAAAAACTGTGTTCACATTTCTCTTATATGGTGCAATATGACTTATGTCTTTACCTTCAAAAATAATCTTTCCAGTATCTGGAGTTTCAAATCCAGCAATTAATCGCAAAGTCGTAGTTTTACCACAACCTGATGGTCCCAATAATGTCAAAAATTCTTTATTTCTAATGTAAAGATTCAAATCTTTTAAAATATGTTCATCTTCAAAAGATTTATTAATACCGATTAATTCAATGATATTATCCATTAAACATTCCCCCTAAAAATTTGGTGGTGACATAACCCATATCACCTTGCAGATTTTTGTGCCATTATTTTCTAACATTCTAGTTTTATTGCACTTCGTGTAAAAACAATCACCCTTGTTTAGTTTATATATTTCATTGTCGAGATAAATGTTGCAACTTCCTTCAAGTACATACCCAAATTCTTCGCCTTCAAATGGATTGTATTCTTTAGTTTCTCCTTTTTGATTAAGCGTAATTATAACAGGCTCCATAGTGTTTACCTGAGATTTTGGAACTAGCCATGTAATAGTAGAATTCATGCTCAAATCTTCACTTGATTGATAGTCATCTTTTGTGAAAATTTCTTTTACTGAGGGCTTATCCATAAAAAAAGTTGCCATATCAGTTCCCAATGCATTTAATAAGTCATTAAGTGAATCTACAGAAGGACTTGTCAAATCTCTCTCTAATTGTGATATGAAACCTTTTGTCAAATCAGACCTTTCTGCCAATTCTTCTTGGGTCAATCCAAGTTTTAACCTCAATGATCTTATTTTTTCTCCTATTTCCATTACTATCTCCTTACTTAAAATATTAAACCAAAAGTATTATAACATAAAAGCATACAAAACTAAACAAAAAGTTAAAAATATTTTACTAAATTTCCGTAAAAAATACTCTCAAAATTAATTGAGAGTATTTCATAAATTTGATTAAAAGCTTCTTCCAGCTCCTCCGCCTCCGGACGAGCCTCCGCCGCCAGAGAATCCACCGAATCCTCCAGAAGATCCGCCGCCAAAACCTCCGCCGAATCCGCCGAAGTCATCGTCATCGAATCCTCCTCCAAATCCAGGGAAGAATATTGTACCACCACGTCTTCTGCCTCTGTATCTATTATTTCTACGATTACTTCTTGATATAATGTACAAA
Organism: Finegoldia magna ATCC 53516; assembly: GCF_000159695.1. Classification (NCBI taxonomy): domain Bacteria; kingdom Bacillati; phylum Bacillota; class Tissierellia; order Tissierellales; family Peptoniphilaceae; genus Finegoldia; species Finegoldia magna. The sequence continues at coordinate 1,350,384 of NZ_CM000955.1, read as the reverse complement.
ATAATCAGAAATATTATAATTCTAGCAATAGTGTTTGTAAGTTGTTCGTCTGAACTTCTGTTTAAATTTTCTTGATATTTGTCAAAATCTCCAGTTAATTCAACATCATACTCAGCAGCAACTTCACTGACAACTGCATTGAATCCTTCTTGTAAGGCGTTAGAATAATTACCGTCTTTTAAATCATCAAGCATATATTCATCAATTATTCTACCAACCTTACCATCGTTAAGTCTTCCTTCAATTCCATAACCTGTAATGATATTAATGTGACGATTGCGACCTTTAGGTTCATTTAAATCTTGTGACAATAAAATCAGTACCCCATTTTTCTTGGTGGCATCTCCGATTTTCCATTTGTTAAACAAATCGACGCCATAATCAACAGGATCTCTTCCTTTTAAATCTTTTATGGTTACAACAAGTACTTGTGAGCCTGTTTTTTGCTCAAGTTCTACATTCGTCTTAACTATTTTATCTTTAACTTCCTGGCTAATCACACCCATCTCATCAAGATAAAAAGTATCCGGTGATTTCGGCAAATCTTGGGCAAAAGCATTTACATTAAAAATTAATAAAAAAGCTAAAACAAATGAGAATATCAATCTAAATTGCTTTCTCATTATTTATTTGTCCTATTCAAAGTTAACTTGTGGTGCTTTTTGTGCTGAAGCATCTGCTTCAAAGTATTTTTCAGAGCTGAATCCCATCAATCTAGCAAATATTACTGTTGGGAATCTCTTAACTTTTTGATTATATGATTTTACAACTGTATTGTAATTTTTTCTTTCTGTAGCGATTCTGTTTTCTGAACCTGCTAATTCATCCATAAGTTGTGTGAAGTGTGCATCTGATTTTAATTCAGGATATCTTTCTACAACAACATTCATACCATTTAATGCTTTTGTCAATTCATCATTTGCTTTTGCTAATTCTTCTGGATCCTTAGCATTCTTAACGCCGCTTCTAGCTTCAGAAACTTTGATGAATACATCTTCTTCATGCTTTGCAAATCCTTTTGCTGTGTTAACCAAGTTCGGAATTAAATCCGCCCTTCTTTGAACAACATTTTGAACTTGTGCATAAGCTTCGTTCACATCTTCCTTTGATTGAACCAAACCGTTGTATTGTGGCACTAATAATAATGCTAACACAACAATAATACCTATAATAACTCCTGCTTTTTTCATACTTCCTCCTATTGTCTAATCTTAATTAATTCCATATTATCTATACATTCATGAACTAAGGCTTCAATATCTAAGTTTTCTTCTTCTCTTTTGACATCGTAGATTCTTGGTTTAGTGACTGGTCTTTTCGGTGTAAACACCGTGCAACAATCTTCAAAAGGCAAAATTGATGTTTCGTACGTTCCAATTTCTCTTGCTATTTCTATGATTTCTGTTTTATCACTTGCAATCAAAGGTCTTAAAATAGGAAGACTTGTAACTTCGTTTATAACTGAAACTCCTTGAATAGTTTGACTTGCAACTTGACCCAAGCTTTCTCCTGTAATCAAGGCATCAATTTTGTTTTCATTTGCAATTCTTTCTGCAATTCTCATCATAAATCTTCTAGAAATGATAGTCATCATTCTTTCCTTGCAGTTTTTGGTGATAGCTTTGTACACTGGAAGCAAGTTCACAGAATAAAAGTTAATATTACCAGTATAATAAGAAACTTCTTCTGCTAATTGCTTAACCTTTTCAAATCCTCTTTGACTTGTGAATGGGTAGCTGTGGAAGTGCAAACAATCCACACGAACTCCTCTTTTTGCCATCAGAAAAGCAGCAACAGGACTATCTATACCACCTGATAATAACAACAAACCTCTTCCAGAACTTCCAATAGGAAGACCTCCCCATCCTTTGATTCTATCAGTGTAAACATAACAATTATCCTTGATATCTACATAAACAAAAAAGTCAGGATTTTTGATGTCAACCTTAACATAATTTCCGTATTTTTTTAATATAGTACCACCTAAAAGCGGATTTAATTCTGGCGATTTTGGTTCAAATTTCTTGTCAACTCTATGAACATCGACTTTGAAAGTTTGAAGTTTGTCTTCGATAATTTTACCTTCTATTATCTTTAATACCCCGGCTTGCATACTTTCAACCGTTTTTTCACATTTTATGCAAGGACTAATGTACACAATTCCAAAAACTTTTTTAATATGATCTATCATTTCATCAAAATCATTGACATCAGCCTTGATGTACAACTTACCTTGTTCTTGATAGTATTCTTCTATTTTATAATCAGAAATCGCATCCAAAATCTTGCTTATTGCACGTTTTTCGAAAGTGTGCCTATTCTTTCCTTTTAATGTTAGTTCTCCAAAACTAACCGATATATACCAATCTAACATTTATCTCCTCATAATATCTCTAATATCTTCTAATCTAAGCTTTAATTTCTCAACAAATATATCCAGTACATCCTCAGGCGTATCATCAGTAAATGAAATTCTTATACATCCATCTGAAAACTCATCAGGTGTGTTAATACTTTGGATAATTCTTGATTTTTTGGAACCATTACATGCACTCCCAGTAGAAATATAAATTCCATCTTGTTCCAAATAGTGTAGCAATACTTCACTCTTAATGTAATTAAAGCATACGTTCGTAATATATGGACTGTATCCTTCTAGTTTGGAATTAAAATACACACCATCAATTTTTGATAACTCATCCATCAAATATGACTTCATCTTGTATAATCTGTCGTAAGTCTCATCAATTTTTGAAAAAACTTCTTCACTCGCGCATTTCAATGCCACAATTCCCGCTACATTTTCAGTTCCCGGAGAAATTCCAGACTCTTGTGATCCACCTATTATAAGAGGCTTTACTCTTTCAGGATTTCTGATGAAAATCGCACCAATTCCTTTTGGAGCGTGAATCTTGTGACCACTAATTGTGTAAAAATCAATCTTCGCTTCATTAATATCCAATTTAATTTTGCCAAAACCTTGAATTCCATCTACATGAAACAAAGTATTAGGATTTTTCTCTTTAATTCTCTTGCCCAATTCTGTTATTGGAAGAATTTTACCAGTTTCATTATTAACATGCATAACTGAAACTAAACGTGTTTTTTCATTTATCAAATCAATGATGTCATCCACTTTAAAATCATCACTTACATTTACAAAATGAACAGTCCTATTTTCCTTCAATTTATTATAAGTCTTAAACACAGAAGAATGTTCAATATTTGTAGTTATGAATTCTTCTTTTTTATCATTAGTAACACTTCCATTGATAGAAATATTATTACCTTCAGTTCCGCAAGATGTAAAGAATACATTCTCTGGCTTAACATTTAATAAGTTTGCAATTGAATTTCTGGAATCAGTAACAAGCTTTTCAGCTCTCATTCCAAAATCGTACAAACTTGAAGGATTACCAAAATCAACAGTCATTGCACTAACCATTTCTTTTACTGCATTTTCCGAAACTTTTGTAGTAGCAGCATTGTCTAAATATATCATTATATCCCTTCATTTCTATTTAAAATCATACTAATATTATATCATGTAGAGAAAATTTACCAAAATAATAGTATAATGGAAATGGTGATAAAATGAATGAAAATCAGGCTATTATAAATATAGAAACAACAGGAATCGATCCTCACAAAAACCACATTTATCTTATAAATATATTCACAAATGATAGATACTATAATTTTTACTCAACAAATAATGAAACTGAAGAAAAAATTATAAAATCAGCTTATAAAATCATACAAAACAAACAAATTATTTGCTTTAGTGAATTTGACGTAAAATTTATAAATACCAAGATAATTAAATATACAGAATTTGATGTGATTAACAATTGCATTTATTTACAAAAATTAATTAGAAATTACTACAATTCAAAATTCACTTCACTTAAAGCAAAAGATTTGTCATCAAAATTATTCGATATTAATATGGACGATAAATCAAAATCTGTGAAATTATATAAAAAGTTTTCAAAATCGAATCGTATTTCAGATGAATTAATAGAATGTGCCAAAACATCAATGAGTTTTAAGATAAAACTTTACAATTATATGAAGAATTTCTTTGAAGAAAATTGTGATACGTTTTATTTATACTCAAATTTCGTTAGATATTTGTTATATGATATTAAGAAAATAAAAAATAACTTAGAAATTAGTTTGATCACAGATAATAATATGGAAATAGATGCAATGTATGAATCAATTCAAATCAAATCACAGGGCATGTTTATGACTTTAAGTTTGAGTTTGCATAAAGGATACATTGAAGACGATTTTGTTGAATGCGCAATGACAAGTATGGAAAACAATTATAATTTAATAAACAATTACTACCCTTTAATCAAAAATGATGAATTTATTTATGATAATATTAAAGAATTAGTAAAATACACACTTACGGAGATTTTTAATGAATAAAAGGACAAAACAAATATTATTTGCAATATTAGGAAACTTAATAATTGGATTTAGTATAGGAATACTCAGACTATCAAAATTAGGTGTAGATCCTCTTAGTTTTATGAATAGTGGATTTTCTGATTTTTTGAATAAAGATTTTGGAACTGTAATTACTGTTACCAATTTCATATTGATTGTTATAGTTTTTTTCGGACACAGAAAATCTATCGGACTTGGAACAGTCATAAATATGGCGACTGTAGGATACAGTGCTGATTTTTCGTATATGCTACTAAAATTTATGGATACGGACAAATTTTGGGTTAACTTTATTCTATTGATAATTGGAATAAATATTATGAGTATAGGAGTTGGAATTTACTTGGAAGCTGACCTGGGTGCCAGTGCTTATGACGCTATGCCCTATGTTGTGGACAATGTAGTAAAAAAAGATTTATCATACAAATACACAAGGATAGTATTAGACATAATATGCATAGTGGTTGGTCTATTATTTGGAGAACAAATAGGAATAGGTACTATATTTTTAGGATTTTTATCCGGCCCACTAATAGTATTTTATAGGAATTTGGCTAAAAAATTGATTTTTGAATAGATTTAGAAATATTTAATTATTTGTATTGAATAATCCTTGATTTTGATTATAATAAAAGTAAGTAGAATAATAAATAACTGGAGGAAATCATGAAACTACAATCTTTAAAAAAGAAGAAAAAAGGATTTACATTACTTGAATTATTAGTTGTATTAGCTATCCTTGCAATACTTATAGCAATAGCTATTCCTGTCTACAAAAACCAAAAAGAAAAAGCAGCTATAACTGCCCACAATGCAAACGTAAGAGTCTTAGAAACAGCTGTGGAAAGTTATAGGCAAGATAATGGTAAAGTACCTGGAGATATTAACGAACTTGCCACAGGTGGTTATATTAAAAGTGTACCAAAAGTTCCAGCCGGTGCAGTTAAAAATTCAAAATCAACAGAATCAGAATATAAAATAGAAACAAATGGAAATATAACACCAGGAGAAGTAGATAAAAAAGGTAATTTAAACTCTGTTAGCACTGAAACAACCACAACAGACGGTAAGTAAAACCAGATAGTAAAACTTAAAAAGATAGCTAAAATTAGCTATCTTTTTATTTGGCAGAGATTGAAGGAATCGAACCTTCATCCTTCAGATTCGGAGTCTGACATTTTACCAATTAAACTAAATCTCTATGAACTATCATTTATGACTATATTTAAAATTATATTTTTTTTATAAAACAATACATAATTTACGTATTATAAATTTTACTTACACTGAAAATATATAATCTCATAAAAAATTGTTACGTTAATTGTTACGTTTTATAATCGTAGATTAAATATATAAAACATAAAAACGGCTTGATTCAATGTCTAATAACACATAGAACCAAGCCGTAAAGTCGTGGCAGGGGATAGAGGACTTGAACCCCTGACATCCGGTTTTGGAGACCGACGTTCTACCACTGAACTAATCCCCTTGGTGCCCAGAGCCGGAATCGAACCAGCGACACAAGGATTTTCAGTCCTTTGCTCTACCGACTGAGCTATCTGGGCACGTACTTTATTTAGGAAATGATTTCAACACTATAAAAAAATATTTCTTGAATAAATCAAGAAATAAATTGGTGGGCCTTCAGGGACTCGAACCCGGGACCTACCGGTTATGAGCCGGGCGCTCTAACCAACTGAGCTAAAGGCCCAAGAATAAATCATATATTCTTGGCGGAGAAAGAGGGATTTGAACCCTCGCATCCCGTTAAGGATCTACTCCCTTAGCAGGGGAGCCTCTTCAGCCACTTGAGTATTTCTCCTAAATAAAGTAATTAAAAATGGCGGAGAGAGTGGGATTCGAACCCACGCGGGGTTGCCCCCAAACGGTTTTCAAGACCGCCTCGTTATGACCACTTCGATACCTCTCCACATTTGGTGGCTCATCCGGGACTCGAACCCGGGACACCCTGATTAAAAGTCAGGTGCTCTACCATCTGAGCTAATGAACCGTATTGGCTGGGGTGACAGGACTCGAACCTGTGGAATGCAAGAGTCAAAGTCTTGTGCCTTACCAACTTGGCGACACCCCACTATTATTGGCGCACCTAGGGGGATTCGAACCTCCGGCACACGGATTAGAAGTCCGTTGCTCTATCCAGCTGAGCTATAGGTGCTTAATTGGAGCGGGTGAAGGGAATCGAACCCTCGCAACCAGCTTGGAAGGCTGGGGCTCTACCACTGAGCTACACCCGCATATAGGTAATTAATCTTTTTATTTTGTAAAATTTTATTGGTGGAGGAGGGTGGATTTGAACCACCGAAACATAAAGTAACGGATTTACAGTCCGTCCCCTTTGGCCACTCGGGAACTCCTCCTTAATCCTTTTTAAAAAGGATTTGGAGCTGGTGGGAGGACTTGAACCCCTAACCTACTGATTACAAGTCAGTTGCTCTACCAATTGAGCTACACCAGCATACTTGGCGACCCGGAACGGACTTGAACCGTCGACCTCCAGCGTGACAGGCTGGCATTCTAACCAACTGAACTACCGGGCCATTAGTTAGAAATTTATTTGTTAAAAATATATGGTGGGCGATACAGGGCTCGAACCTGTGACCCCCTGCTTGTAAGGCAGATGCTCTCCCAGCTGAGCTAATCGCCCATATATCTGGTGACCCTACCGGGATTCGAACCCGGGATACCGCCGTGAAAGGGCGATGTCTTAACCGCTTGACCATAGGGCCTTAATTACTAAGGTTTTTTATCTATTTGTTAACAACTTACTTATTTATTTTATCATTTTATAAGCATTTTGTCAACACTTTTTTTCAATTTTTTTACTTAGGTTTTACATAATATTTTATGTATGGTTGCGGGAGCAGGATTTGAACCTACGACCTCCGGGTTATGAGCCCGACGAGCTACCAAACTGCTCTATCCCGCGTTATTGGTGCCGAGGATCGGAATCGAACCGATACGGTGTTTTACCACCGCAGGATTTTAAGTCCTGTGCGTCTGCCAGTTCCGCCACCCCGGCATTTGGCTCCCAGGGTGGGACTCGAACCCACAGCCTATCGGTTAACAGCCGAGTGCTCCACCATTGAGCTACCTAGGAATATTACCACTCCTAAGAGTGGTGTTCGCTTTTTAAAGTTTGATTACTTTTTTCGAAAATTTAATGTTTTCCATGAGCGACGCTTCGAACGAGGAAATCTTCATTTCTTTTTCCTAATAGAAGATTTTCGACGTGAGGCTGAGCGAATGGAATTATTAAATTTTCCTTTAGTAATCAAACTTTAATTTCTTTGTTTGGCGACTACCTACTCTCCCACGACGTTTCCATCGTAGTACCATCGGCGTTAAGAGGCTTAACTTCTGTGTTCGGCATGGGTAC